>NZ_BPLI01000089.1:0-33312 GCF_019656175.1 Bacillus sp. BML-BC051 | reverse complement strand
GTTAATAATTTTTTTGCTTCTTCCACTCGTTCCCTTTGAATATATTCGCTTAAAGTGATTCCCATTTCTTTTTTAAATAGTTTAGACAGATAAGTAGGCGTAATTTCTAAATGATTAGCAAGTTCATTCAAAGATATTCCATCGTAAACATTTTTATTAATATGTTTTATACATGTAGTAACCGCGTAAGAATACTTTTTTGCATTGTATTCTTTCACACGATCTGCAAAGGTACGTAATGCGTCCCCTGACAATCGCTTTACAGATTCTACATTATCTAATTGTTCTAAGGTTTGTATATATAAAATACTATGAGCAAAAGCAATATCTGGTGGCAGGTTTCCTTCTATTGCATATCGAGTGGCTAAGGTAATCGCAATAATTCCAAGGTTTTTTTGATTCCTGAGCGGATCCTCTATTAGCATAAGTTCAACATCTTCTTGTGAAACCGCATACATATACTGTATTAACTTTTTTTTATTTCCTTCTTTGATAGTCGAAAAGAAATCATTTACTAATGCCATATTGTGAGTTTTAGGTTTGTTTTGTCGGCGTTTTAAAATATATAAATCAGGTTTCACAATTTTATTAGGAACTTCCTCTAGTACTTTATTTTTTTCCAAGACAATATCTACATCTAACTTTTCATTGAAAATCATGTAATGTAATAAAATTCCCATATCAATTAATGTAGTTTTTTTAATCTCAGATAAACACTGATAATAGGCAAGTCTTTCTTGAATGTTATCATTTGATTTAAATTCTTTCTGAAATTTTATGATCATATCATCTGAATGTTTTGGATGTATAGTAGGACCGATTATAATAGTCCCTTTAATATCATCATGATTTTCTATATGAATTAGAACAAAATTTTCAAGATAGTTGTTACTTCGGAAAAGTGGCAAGTTACAGGGATCATTCTCTTGATAAATATCAGTAAGATGTTCTTCTTTTGAAGAATAAAAAGGACTACAAACATTATCAGATGTAGAATGATATAAAATTTTTCTGTCTGCAGATAAAATATGTACAGGGGCATTAAATGCTTTATGTGCAAGATCACATAAGTGTTGTATATCGATGGAAGTATTCATTACATTCTCCTTTATAGATCCATAAAATATATTCTGTTATATATAATTCACGACAAATAATACTATAAAATATCAAATTAGTACAATTCACAACAAAATATTACTATATCTTTTTTATAAAAATCATATATTATTTAATTGTAGTTAGCATCTAAATATCAAAGTACAGAGTAGATAAGTAAATGAAATACACTAAGTTCTTTTCTTAATTCTACAAGATATAATTATTGAACTTGAGAAAACAGTGAAGTACTACAAAATACAGTGGTAGTCAATGCGAGGACAAAGCTGGAAAAAGGTTTAAAATGCAGCGAAAGTTACAGGAGGTACTGTATCACCGCAAGAAACAACAGTCAAAGTTCCGATTCAATCACTTATACAAAGTGAATTCAAAAAATAAATACTGCTAATTTAAATATGAAACTGAAAAACCACTTCGTTCCAAATTTTAAAAAAGATAATAACGAAGTCATGAAATTGGAAACAGCTGAAAGTGATAAGGCTATTTTTGAAGCACTATGCTTTGAAAAGTACAAGGTGTAGGAAATTCAAGTACTCAATTAAACATTTAATTGAGAGAAAGGTCTTTTCCTCATCAAAAAATAAGAATAAAAAACGAATGGAATACCCAAAATTTTTATAACTAGTCGCAACATTAGTTTTACTTTCCACAAAAGAGGAAAAAATATATATACAAATACTAAGAAGAGCAAACTAGATAGTTTTATTGCCGCATCACATAAAGTGAAACTTTAATCAGTGGCATCCCCCACTGATTATTAGCCCTCACCAATCGGGCTTTTACGGACAGTTGATCCCCCACCTTTTTTGGTTGGGGTCTTACTGCCCACAAATAGCGGGATAAACTTATTATTCATTTCAAAATACAATAGTTGTTAATCAACAAAAAAACTTCAATAATTAAGGTGCACAGTAAATTGACCTCAAAACAGTAATTACTACAATATCAGTTTTTACTTATTCTATAAAAAAGAAATATCACTTGATAATTATTCCTTTATATCGATTTAGACATAATTTTTTTATTATAGCGGCTTAAGTATCATGGAATTAAAATTACAAACAATACCAAAACTCTTTTAACGGTCCATACATCGTCCATATTGAATTAATTATCTTCCGATACCTATTCCATTAACACAACTACAAAAGGTTATTACAAAGAAATCTGAGAGGTTTTTTCAATTTCAAAATTTATTCTTTTGTAAATTAAAGGAAAAATAATCCGTATATATACGGATTATTTTCTTAGTGTAATCTGTATTAACCTGTTAACTGTTTTTCAGGCATTCGAAATAAGCGTTTTGTAATCTCTCCACCGATCCGAACCATTTGCAGATGATGTGATGTATCAGGTTCCAGTGTGACTCCTAGTTCAAAAGCAATTTCATACTTCATTTGCTCAATAGTACTTGTAGTAGCAGAAATAAGAATTTCATTTGTATTACTTTCGTATCTTTGAATATTTATAAATAACATGTACCTAATTATGCTATTTATGCATGAGTAACCTAATTTATTCCAGTATTTTTATAGGAACCCTTTCACTCCCCTTATTCCACCAATTAAATTTGAAACACAAATGTACATTGCATTTCAATATAACAATAAAAGCTACAAAAGCAACGAATTTACTATTTTAAAGTTAAGTGTTTAACCTTGAAGTACTTAAATTCTTTTTTCCAGATAAAGCATACATTATATCTTGATGTTTTATTGTCCTCTTATAATTATGTGGTATCGGGAATTTATTTCGGTGTTCTTTTACTATAATTAAAGTTTGAAGTTCTATGTTCAATACTTTTGCGAGGACATGATAGTTATATCCATTGTTTAACAGAGAAATTATGTCATAAAACATAGTTTTTCCACCCACTAATTTTACTAATTTATTCTTTAACTCATCCCCTTTTTCTTTAGCTTCATCAATTTCTAACAACATAGATTTTTTATTTGTCTGCTTAATGTATTGAGTATACAACTCTGGGAATTCTTTTTGTACTTCTTTGTTTAATACTGGTTTATATTTAATCATATAAGTAACTTGTAACAATGAGCGTTTTAACAAACTATCTTCAATGAGATACGCTACTTTATTAAATAAATGGACATATTCCTCAATATTGGAATAACTATTAAAATGAGCTAATACTCTACTTTTTATACTAAAAGCCTTGCCTACATAAATAATATTGTCATTATAATCTTTAATGAAATAAATACCACTGTCAGATTTTTTCAATTTATTATCTAATTCTTCTATACTCATAAAATGCAATTCACTCATACTTCTCTCTCCTTAGCAGTTTTAAATCGTAAAAAACAAGCAAGGTTTCTAAAAAAGTACTTAGCTGCCCTAGCATCTCTTATTTTATCTCTTGCTAAATGTCAAAAAACTGTTTCTATGTTCCTCAACTATCAATATGATTATTAATAAAATTTTCTATCGTTATTATCTCGCAATTTTATCATGTAATTTCGAGATCGTTTCCTCATTTAAATTACTGTGTTTTATCGAATAAAGGAAATATATTACTACCCCAATAGTAATCCAAATACTAAAGTACACCCATGTCCTTAACGGTAAATTTAGCATTAAAAACAAACAGCAAACAATTGCAACGCATGGTAATACAGGTACAAAAGGTACCATAAATCCACGTTTTAAATTTGGGTGTGATTTACGTAGAATAATAACTGATAGACAAACTAACGCAAACGTCACCAAACTACCGATATTAACTAAATTAACTAATTCTTTCAAATCAATAAACCCAGCTATTATAGAGCTCCCTATTCCTGCCAATCCAGTTATAAAAGTGGGTGCTCCAGTTTTCTTATTAACTTTCGCAAATGATTTCGGTAACAATCCATCACGACTCATTGCAAAGAATACTCGTGTTGCCGCATACATATTGGAAAAAATAACAGCCATAAGGCCAATTACAGCACCTGCAGCAATTGCACCAGCGACTTTTCCTTGTCCTACAACTTCCATTACATAAGCCATCGCCTCAGGAACATTTAATTCTTTATAGGAAACCATTCCTGTCATAACAAGGCATACCATAACATAAATAATTGTACATATGATTAATGATGCAATAATACCGATCGGAAGATTACGTTTCGGATCTTTTACTTCTTCTGCTGAAGTTGCTAATATATCAAAACCCGTAAAAGCGAATAAAATAGCTGCTCCACCCGTAAAAACTCCACTTAAACCGTATGGTGCAATTGGTATCCAGTTCATTGGTTTTACATAGAATATACCAACCGTAATAAACAACAAAATCATTACAATTTTAATCAATACCATTGTATTATTGATTCGTTTACTTTCCCTCGTACCACGGGATAACATCCATGCTAATATCAATGTAATGATTACTGCTGGTAGATTCACAATACCACCATGCGAAGGAATCGTTACTAGAGCTTTAGGTATCTCTAATCCAAATCCCTTTATTAAATTGTGGAAATAGCCTGTCCATCCAGCAGCGACAGCCGCTGTTGCCACGATATATATTAATAGCAATGACCAACCTACTAGATGAGCAACAAACTCACCAATTGTTGCATATGAGTATGTATATACACTACCAGACGCCGGGAGTGTAGAAGCAATTTCCGCGTAACATAATGCTATAAATCCACATATAATTGCTGCAAGTATAAATGAAAAAACAACTGCTGGGCCAGCATTTCTTGCTGCTACTAATCCAGTTAACACAAGAACGCCCGTTCCAACTATCGAGCCTACCCCTAACATAATTAAATCAAATGCTCCTAATGTTTTCGTTAAAGTCTTACTTTGATTATGCTCTAACAATTGTGTAACGGATTTCTTTTTTAGTAAATTACTCATATTTTCTGTATCCCCTTTAAAATAAGGTTTGTTCTTCTCGTTAGTGTTGTATATAAATTTATTTAGTTATTAACTAGCCTCATAATATTTCTTTTACATTAAATAGATTTGAAATATTATATAAATTCACTTCTCACTTACTAGTTAAACTAGACATTTCCATAGATTTTTGCGTACAACGTTTCATAGCTGAAATGATAGCTGTTCTTAAACCTTTTTCTTCTAGCGTTACTACAGCTTCTATCGTCGTTCCACCTGGAGAACAAACCATATCCTTCAATTCACCTGGATGTATTCCTGTTTCCAATACCATTTTTGCAGAACCTAATACAGCCTGAGCCGCAAATTTATAAGCTTGTTTTCTCGGCATACCGCCAAGTACAGCAGCATCTGCCATGGCTTCTATAAACATATACACATATGCTGGAGAAGAACCACTAATAGATGTAACAACATCCATTAGTTTTTCATTTATGACCTCCGTCTGGCCGAAAATATTAAATATGTTCAATACCTCTTTTATATCTTTTTCTGTAACCATTTCATTAAAACATAACGCAGACATTCCTTCTCCAACAAGGGCCGATGTATTAGGCATTACTCTAACAACTTTTAGCTTTCTACCAAATTCATTCTCAGTGCTCTTAATACTTTTTCCTGCAGCAATAGTTACAACGATTACATTATTTTTTATTTGATCTTTTATTTGGTTAATTACCGATGAGTATAAATCTGGTTTGATTGATAAAATTAAAATGTCAGCACTGTTAGCGACTTCATTGTTGTTAGTAGTTATAGTTATGTCATATTTATTACTAGCATTTTTTAAATTAATGACGTTTAAATCTGAACAAATTATTTGATCTGGAGAAACTATATTTTTTTTAATCATCCCACCTATCATAGCAATACCCATGTTTCCACATCCGATGAATCCTATTTGTTTATTCATAATAATTTGCTCTTGCTCCTTCTACTCTAAATTTTATTGATTTTGAAATTATTAGTCTAAATAAGGGCTATTACAATTACTTGGTTTATCAATAGAATTTCAAAATTCTCCTTCCTATATAGAGCTTACATATACCTCTAATAATTACTTATTTTCAAAATTCCCTTCTATTTGCACTGCTTTCGCTTGCACTTCAAACTCCCTCCTATTCAAATTTGTAAAGGATATATAACGATTCCTCTTTTTTTCCTAACGTTAAATAAACACCATTAGTAACGGTTGTTATTTACTTTATAGTGCAAAAGAAGTGTATAGGATAAAGAATGAACTTTTAATAAAATCATTTCTTTAATCTATAATAAGAAGGACATAAAAAAACAAAAAGTTACAAAAATTTTCAAATTAAAATTTTCGTAACTTTTTGTTTTCGTGTAAATATAAGGTCAATTGAGACGTCTCACCGTTTTAAACTTGATGCTCCATAATCTTGTATAGTTACATTTATATGATATTTAATCGCTACTTTACTAAATGTTCGATCCCAATCTTTTTTGACTTTCTCCCATGTTCTCGGGTGTTTAATTCTTAATTGGTTTCCAAAACCCGCAATATCGACTTGATATTCTTTTTGTATTTTTTTTGTAACATGATGTACTAAGTGCTTTACTTCCTTTTCAATAGCTTTTTCTTCTCTTTTTAAAAATTCATTTTCAAAATCCTTTCCTGATTGCATCCAATTTTCAGACAAACGCCCTTCTGATTCAATGTTTACATCAAAGGAAATATTATTTCCGTTAACATGTGGTATGATTTTACTTTTTATTGACTTTATTTCGTATATAATGAGTTTCTTTGATTCTTTATCAAAAGTTTTTACCACACCACCATTCCTTTTTCCGTTTATCCATACTACTCCTTCCAATTCCTGCTCATTTAAAAAGCCCATCAACTTTTTTGTCTTTCCTTTAATTACAGCAGCTCCTGCAAATTTTGTTTCCCCTTTTATCGAGATTACATTTTGCAAAAGAAAACTGGACCCTGACCGCATCTTTCCTTCCAATTTAGCGAGCGATACAGGAGGTAAAATCCTTGTTGTTCTATTTCTATTATCTGCAATTCCAGACAAACGAAATGCTGGGATTTCTCCTTTTTTGTTTGATTCCAGTACCTCCTTCGCTAGACCCTTGCTAATTAAGAGCATACAGCTAAGCCGAACTTCATTGTCACGGAGATACTGTTCAAGTAATTGTTCTAAACTGTATGTACGTACAAGACTATCACTAATAACAATGTTTTTTAAATGTGGGCTGAACATTGTGCTCTCTCTTTTCAATGAAAACTCACGAACAATTTGATGAATGGAATCACCGGTCTCAGAAACATTTATATAACGTTTTTGTTGTCCATTTCCTTTACTTTGTGCTTGTGAACTAACAATTTGATAAGTAGCTGTTATAAGATTTCTTTTAGGATAACCTCCTTCCTCATCCTCTTTCTCAATTGTTGAATCCTTCCCTTTATCTAGTGCTATACCTGCAGTTAAACTCAACTCTTCTACTTCTTTACTACTCCAACATCCTGTTAAAAATAGAAGCAAAAGCGTCCATAACAAAGCCAAATAGAACCGCATATAATTAAATTTATTTTTCACACTACTCCTCCTTTTAATCGCGTAATAATAAGAAGAAGCAGTGGCAGTAAACCAAATAAAAATAAAGCAGCATTACCGAGCATATCCCCCAATTTAAGCAAGTCATTTATATTTTTCGAAGTCATAGCAATGATGTAAATGATTGGAATCAAAGCGAAAATAAGCGGATGAATACTCTTTTTAAAGAGTTGCGCTAATCCTAATGCAGCTGCATAATAACTAATCGTATAGGTAGCAAATATTTGCATAATCCATATTACAAGCAGTAAAGATTCAAAACGTTCAAATATCAATCCAGAAATTTCAAAACTGCGCATAAGGTCAATTGTCGGCCATGTTCTTGTTACAACCCCATCAATTGATAATGCACCAATGACCATTACAACAGTTATTACATAAAAGATTAACGGAATAGAAATTCCAACTAAAATAGCTTTTACTGCTTTCTTTCGTTGTTCCATAAATACCAAAAGAATTAACATAATTTCAGGACCTGTATATGCGAGAGACGTTGTTTTTATCCCATCTAACACTGGTTTAATCCCCAAACCCAATACGGGACGGAGATTATCTATCTCGAATATTCCGATACTCATAAAGGAAATGAGTAAAAAAATAAAAAAAGTAATAGGAAATATTATTTCAAACATCCGTGCAATCGAGTTAATACCACCCATAATCAAATAGAGACCTATCCACATAAAAGGCATAATAATGGCCCATGTAGGAGTTCCTTCCAGCAAAAAAAAGCTTATTACTTCTGCCATTGAACGAATTTGAAACGCTGAAGTTGTAAGAAAATATCCTATAATAAGAAAACTAAGCAATCTGCCTATCCATTTCCCTACAATATCTTGACTGTATTGATAAAATGTTTTATCTGGAAACCGCTGACTTAATTTGACCATAATTACTCCTGAAACCATTGCGAGTATCCCACCTAGTATCACACTTAGCCATACATCTGGTGTTTTCACTTTTTCCACAGATGCTCTGGGCAAAGTAAGAATTCCTGTCCCAAGTATGTAATTTACAATAATAACAACTGCTTGTGAAGTTGTTATTCGGTCTTTAGGTATAGTAATCACTGAAGGCCACTTCCTTTCGTCATCAGCTACCTTTTGCGTATAGTTTTTTTGGTATGCATTATTTTCGGTCGACGTCTCATTATTTTTAATGGCATGCGAACCATAAAATCTTTCCAGTCACTGAATCGATATGGAACAGCAGGGCTGGTATAAGGAACGCCAAAACTTTTCAGTTTTACTAAATGACTGCAAAGTAAAAGAAAGAAGAGAATAACTCCATACAAGCCAAATATCGCAGCACAAAACATAGCTACAAAACGAAGAATGCGTAACGTAATTCCCACACTATATTGCGGAATAGTAAAAGAAGAAATAGCTGTTACCGCAACAACGATAACCATTATTGGACTAACAATTCCTGCTTCTACGGCAGCCTGACCAATTATTAAACCGCCCACAATTCCCATTGCCGGTCCAATCGGTTTAGGCAGACGTAAACCTGCTTCTCGTAAAACTTCGATAGCTACTTCCATAATTAACGCTTCTATTAAAGCGGGAAAAGGAACTCCTTCTCGCGATCCGATAATAGAAATAGCGAGCTTAGTGGGAATTAATCCTGGATGAAATGAAATGAAAGAAATATACAGTGCTGGAGCAAATAATGAAACAAAAGCTGTCATGAAGCGTAATAAGCGGAGAAGTGTACCAGGAAGCCACCTTTCATAATAATCTTCTGGTGATTGCAGTAGCATACTAAATGTAACTGGAGCAATTAAAACAAATGGTGTTCCATCTAACAAAATAGCTACTCGACCTTCCATCAAAGCACTAATAACACGATCAGGTCGTTCTGTATTTTGAATCTGCGGAAAAGGACTGAGATAATTATCTTCAATGAGTTGCTCAATATAACCAGATTCGAGTACACTGTCTATGTCAATTTTCTGAATTCTGTTTTTTATTTCATCCACCAATTCTGTACTAGCAAGATCTTTAATAAATGCGACAACTAGCTCTTTCTTTGCACGTTCTCCTACTGGTAGCTTTACTAATGATAAGTTCTCATCCGCACAATGTCGTCGCAAAAGTGAGGTATTATCACTTAATACTTCAGTAAAACCGACCCGTGGCCCTCTGACTAATGCCTCCGATACTGGTTCTTCAATATTTCGTTTATTTGCTTTTGTTGTACCAAGAATAAACACATCTGCTAAACCATCAATTAAAAGAGCTGTTGAACCTATCAATACTTTGGATATCAAATCTTTTATGTAATGGACTTCTGCTACTTCACTAATTGTAAGAACTTTATTTTTAATATATTCTTTTGAAACAGTCCCCTCCACATAAGAAGATTCATTTTTATATTCATCAGAAAAATCATCCATTAGTAATTTCATAATATGTTTGTCAATTATCTCTTTATCTGATAGACCATCAACAAAAATGATCCCAGCCTGAATATCTGTGCGTCCAATATTAAATTTCCGAAAGCGAACATCAGAATTATGTCCGATTTGTCGCTTTATAAGTTCTAAGTTAGAGGCAAAATCATTTGTGAAATGAACGGTTGCATTTTGAGAAGGCTTTTGATCTTGTTTCGTTTTACTTTTAATATTATTTTTTTTCACTTGTTTGTCCCTTGACTTCCACCAACTCATTCTCCCCACTCTTTCTCTGACATACGAACCCAATGAAAAAATCTTGAGATAGTATACGGAATTAAAAACAAGATAAAAGCTTGTACAAATACTTTCCAATCTGGAAGATAAGAAGTAATTATGTTCCACATGTTTATCACCTAATTTATATACCCTGCTAGGATTGAGATTTCTAAAGAACGGTATGTACTTAATAAAAAATAACTATAAGATTAAAGAGCAGAAAAGTGAGACATTATGCTTACTTAGTACCAATAACCTAGTTAATATAAAAACATTTCTGACCTAAAATACCATTTCCAATTATAATTTGTTAGATATTATCTCCTTTTCCCTTATTTATATGCCCGCATTTGAATTTTAAATAATATAAGTACCAATGATATTTCCTCTTAAAGAAAAAAAGATGCTAGAAGATAGCATCTTTTTTTAAATTCAACTTATTATGTATTTATATTTTATTGTGGAAATACTCGTTTTTTTAAATGAATATTAATGTTTAAAAAATAAAAAATACATATTTTTTTGTTCTAAGTTAATATACTTCTACCGAATCGATACGGAATTTTCTGATTTTAAAACCAATATGAAATAAAAGAAAATACTCTCTTAGAAAAACTATATAAAACAAATAACATTAAAACAATTATCAATCTATCAATTGAAAATCATAATTAGCAAGAGTTTATCATCTTAATTCCAAGTGTATTCGTTTTGCTTCAAAATAAAGAACTTGAATAAATTTTTTCGTATCAATACGAGCAGGTAATGTTGGTTCATTATTCAATTCTGTCATCTTTCTCCTTACGGTAGTAAAATCAAAAAATCTAGAAGCATAATTTTCGAACTTCGGGTTTAAAAAATCAGTAAGTCCAAGAGATGCTAAATGGTTTAATGATTGATAAATTGCTCTCCGAATCCGTTGTTTGGAAGCTTCTATGAACCTTTTTAATTCAGCATCTTCAACTGAATCCCCAAGTTTTTTTTGAGCCAAATTCATAAAAATCTCTTTTAGTGAGGGAAAACCTTGTTCCAACGTGTTATCTTGTTCATATTTATATAAATAATCTAGCATATCCATTAAATCTTTACTTCCACTTTCACTGGCTATTCCTAATTCAGACAAAAGAAAATGAATGGAATTTTGAAAATGATTAAAAGTATTTAAATGTTTTTCATTACGGTATTTTTCTTGCGCACTTGAATTACTATCCAATTTTAGTACCATATTAAGCGATTCTTGAATATTTTTTATAGATTTTTCCAAACGAATTCGTTCAATGACTTTCCGAACAACTGTTAATACTTCAATCCGGTTAATTGGCTTAATAATATAGTATTCAACGCCAAGCGAATAAGCTTCAGCAATTAATTCTTTTGATTCTACTTGAGAGACCATGATGATTTTCCCTTTAAACGAAGGTTTTATTTGACGAATTGTTTTTATTCCATCTTGAATCGGCATTAACAAATCGATAAATAAAATGTCTATATTTTTAAGGATTGGCATTTGTTGCTCTAAAGATAAACCATCCTCAGCTTCTCCTATAACCTCCCCAAGATCTTCATCCTCGATAATTTGAGCCAACATTGAGCGAACCGCTTTTTCATCATCTACTATATAAAAATACATAGAATCACCCTTTCGAAATTATATGATCAATCCCTAATCTAATTATAAAAATTGATCCTTTTCCTTCGGTTCTGTCCTCAAGCGTAACATCACCTTCAAGTTGTTCGACCATTTCTTTAACATACGATAATCCGATACCTGTCGACGGATTGCCTAAATCATCATATTTAGAAGTAAACCCAGGCTCAAAAATTGAATCTTTATATTTTGAAGAAATACCGGGACCATTATCGCCTATTTGAAATTCAACAAAATGGTGGTCTTTATTAATGTCAATTGTGATGGTTCCCATACCTTGGATAGCTTCTACAGCGTTTGTAACGATATTATTTATAATAGATAAGATTGTGTAAATATGATAATGAGGATGCACACCATCAATTTTATACACAAATTGGATGTCTTTCTCTAGCAACCGTGCATATTTCGTATTTGCCCGTATAATGATATTTACTAGTTCATGTACAGACATATAATCTGTAAAACTTTCATCAGAAATTAATTTTGAAAGTCCCGCAAAAATACGTTGGTTATCCTTTTTAACGTCATGGACCTCACCAGCAATTTGTAATGCCTGTTGCCTTAAATCCCCAAACTGAAAATCCATCTGTTTGTGCTCAAAAGAGTCTAAAGTTTTATATAAATCATAGGATTTTTTTGTTATATTCTCAGCATCTTGTAATGTTTTTTTTAAATGAACAGCATCTTCATATAAATTAGAGATGAGCATGAGCATGTGTTCATTTTGTTTCTTTATGTGTCTCTCCCTTGATTGCGCTTCATACAATTTCATCATATTGAAAAAGCTTAGAACTATAAAACTATGGGAACATGCGATAACAATGATCTCATTTATTGCCTCGGATGTGATTGATGTTTTTAATACGAAATATTGAATCATTAATTCTACACAGTCTGACAGTATTTCAATCATGCAACCAATCAAACCAATCATTAGTGGTTGATGATAAAAACGTTTGATTTTTGCTAAATGAAAGAGATACGAATACGTAAAATAAAAGAAAAAACTAGGATAGTGAGTATGAAAAGCGGCTAGCCAATCCATATTTCCCTTTATAATGACATCCATTGAGATACGAAATACTACCACGACTATTGCTGTTAAAAAACCCGGTAAAAATGCTGGGATTCGTCGAAACAATAACAAAAAAAAGAAAAATGTTGGTGCACCAAAGCTCATTCTAAATGTTTCATTTAAAGGAAATGACTTTATTTCACCTACTAAGGGTACTGTAAGTATCATTAAAACGAGAATATAGATGTCTTTTTTTACTAAATTACTAAGATTCAAAATAATCACTTCTCACTTTCGCCTAACAGTCAGTATACAAACCTATTTGCATTAATACAATACTTACTCTATTTTTTTCAAAAACTGATAAATAAGATATAAACGAAAGCATTATAGATTGTGAGTATTCATTACACTCTTCTACTTTAGAAAGATACTTTATAACTCAAAAATGTTCAGACACAATATAAGGTCTGAACACTTTTGGACTCGCTCTAACACCAAAATATCTGTGCTCCTTTTTAAAATATACTTAAATCCCATTCTTTTGCAATATGTTCTAACAACATAATTCCTGGTAAACTATTCCCATACTCATCAATGGCTGGTCCGTAAATACCAATACCACATCCATCTTGGAACGGTAAATCCTTCCTAGATTTTGAGGGAACAAGTGTCATAATTCCGCCGGATACCCCACTTTTAGCTGGTAATCCAATGAAAGCAGCAAATTTTCCAGAAGCGTTGTACATTCCACAAGTAAGCATTAAAGCTTTTGTTAACCTAGCTACTTCTTTAGGGAGCACTTGTTCTTTGCGAATAGGATGATATCCATCATGTGCCAGTATAAGCCCTATTAAGGCAATATCTTCTGTATTTATTTCAATCGAACATTGTTTTAGGTAAATCTCTAGTGTCTCCTCCACATCTGATTCTAGAAAACCATTCTCCTTTAAATAGTATGCTAAAGCTCTATTACGATGAGCCGTTTCCCATTCTGATTGAAATACTATTTCATTAATAGCAGGACGCTTCTCTATCATTTTTTCAATTAATACATATAGAGATTCTAATTTTTCTTGCACCGATGTCCCTGGCAAAAGTGAAGCTATCGTAATCGCTCCAGCATTAATCATAGGATTAAAAGGTTTTCCTGGTTTATGTATCTCTAAACGAATAATTGAATTGAAGGCATCTCCAGTTGGCTCTACGTCAACTCGTTCTAATACATAAGAAATACCACGACTTAAACAAGCGGCTATAAAACCAATTACTTTTGATATACTTTGTAATGTGAAAGGTACCTCCCAATCTCCTGACTTTATCATTGTTCCATCTGGCTTTACTATACAAATACCTAACTGCGATACATTTATTTCCCCCAGAGCGGGAATATAACTGGCGCTTCGTCCCTTAGCTGCATACGTTCGATAATGAGCTACCCATTGATCTAAGCAAACTTTTTCTTGACCCTCAACTTGAACGCTAGAATCCTTTATCATTTAACAATATTCCCCCGTACTATTAACTTTATATAGAATAATTTTTTCTTTAATATCATCAATGATATTTGCATTAGAACCAAGAAAGATATTCAGACATATTGCAGTCTGAATATCTTTCTTATTACACACTTTTCTTTTTTGAAGTTTTCTCGTAACTATCCCAACATTCAATATTTTCAAGCCCTTTAATGTTTTCTTTATAAAAAATAGGATCTTTACCAGCTTTTTTCTGATTTATATAATCTTGTAACGCCGCAAATGCTACTTTTGAAAGTAAGGTAATAGCAATTAAATTAATAATAACCATAAAGCCCATAAATAAATCCGCTAAATCCCATACAATTTGAATCTTTGCAATGGAACCAAATACAATCATAGCCAACACACTTATTCTGTATATCATTAACCACACTTTACTTGTATGTAAGAAGCGAATATTTGTTTCACCATAATAATAGTTGCCAATTAACGCACCAAATCCAAATAAAAAAACAAAGATAGCAAGACAACCCGATGCCCAAGAACCGATGTGTTCACTTAATGCTGCTTGTGTAAGTGCAATACCATTTAACCCCGGTTGTTTATATGCATCAGAAAGCAAAATAATAAAGGCAGTGCTAGTACAAATAATCAGTGTATCCGTTAATACACCAAATGCTTGAATCAGTCCTTGTTTCACCGGATGACTTGTTGTTGCTGTTGCGGCAACGTTTGGTGCACTTCCCATACCAGCTTCATTTGAAAATAAACCACGTTTAACTCCATTCATCAGTGCTGCACCAATTGAACCTCCTGCTATTTGTTTAAAACCAAATGCGTTTTGAACAATAAGAGAAAGAACTTCCGGCATTTTTGATATGTTGGTAATTACAACAAATAATGCAACTCCAATGTATAATACCGCTAAAAATACCACCTTGTATTCAGCCATTTTTGCAATACGTTGTACACCACCAAAGATAATCGCAGCGAAAGCAATGGCCATGATTATCCCGACTGTTAGACGATCTGTACCAAATGAGTTTTGAAAAGCAATTGTAACTGTATTTGATTGTACTGAATTGAATACAAGACCAAAAGTAATTGTGATTAAAATAGAGAATAATACTCCCATCCAACGTTTATTCAAGCCTTTTTCCATATAATAGGATGGCCCACCGCGGAAGCCAGTTTTATCTTTTACTTTATATATCTGTGCTAATGTGCTTTCAACAAAACTGGATGCCGAGCTAATAATAGAAATAATCCACATCCAAAATACAGCTCCAGGACCTCCTAATGCAATCGCAATCGCAATTCCTGTAATATTCCCTGTTCCAACGCGAGCTGCCATACCAATACAAAACGCTTGAAAAGGAGAGATTTGATCTTTAGAACCACTTTTCCCCTCCATTAATACACGGACCATCTCTTTTAACATTCGAAACTGTACAAAATTTAATTTAAATGTAAAATAAATTCCGCAAATAACAAGCATAATAATTAACAATTTAGACCATAAAAAATCATTCGTTGATCCGACTAAATCTACAAAAAACTTTTCCATATTATCACTCCATACCAAAATTTATATTTCATAATCTATATAAAATCACCTATATTTCCTGGCATAAATACCTCATTCATATTCAAATACAACAAGGATAAAAATTTTCTATATTAATAGGATTGGCCTGTTTAAGCAAACATCACAACATGTAACCGTAAAACTGGAATTTTGAAGAACTTAACGTTTATACAAACGGATGCTCTATCCCCTTCTGTAAAACTAATATTCTTATCCACTAATGTTGTTGTACTATTATGTTTGTTTCGTTTACCGGTGATCTACATTTAAATCATAATAATCAATAGTGATTAATTGGTTTTTGGTTAAATTTCTCAAGAACATGGAAATATCTCCTTTCTCACTACTAATCTCAAAAATAGGCTAGGTAAAAAATTCACAGAAAAACTATGAAGCGCTTTCAATCTTCAACTAAGAGAACCTTGTCTTTAATTTATAATTAAAAGTACAGAATGTTACGAAAAAGTACAGGTTTTTATAAAAACAAAAAATATTTTAAGATTTTTTCATCTAAAAAACACTGAGATTTTGTGAATTTTATACAGTATCCAAATGTCGCGGATTCCGTTCTACCTAACCTTTGACAAGCCTCTTTTTTCTTCATAAAAACATGCATACTTTTTCTCTTTTAGAACTTCATATAAAGTATTTGAAATCAAGAATTGATAGGATATTATAAGAATATTTCAAAAATAAAACATTTAATTTATTTATGGTATCATACAAAAAACATTTGTTTTCTCAATTAATCCCCCTAGTTGGATTCGTCTATATTGCACATATTTACAACATTAAAGACACTAAGCAAAAAAGGATTTTGTTGAATGGATGAAACATTACAAATCTCTTATTTAGGACCTTATAACATCCTCTTTTCTAGCAATATTAAGTTATCCAAAAAATGTATATTTACTAACATAGATTACAGGTGGTGTATTGTGAAAGAAATCGTATTCGTTCAAAATAAAAAAAGACTCCTTATGAAATTCGAATTTTTAAAAAAGGATTTAGTACTTACCATTTCACTGATACTAGCAATTGTAAGCTGCTTAATACATTCGCCAAAGATCGAATATATTAACTTTGAAGTGTTGATTAGCTTATTTAATCTAATGGTGGCCATTAAGGCCTTTGAACAGCTAAAGATATTAGACAAACTTGCCGTTGCTATTTTAAATAAATGCAATAACAGCAGGTCAATATCTATTATTCTAATTTTGTTATGCTTTATTTGCTCCATGTTTGTAACAAATGATGTCGCTCTCCTCACTTTTGTACCAATAACACTTGTCATTAGTAAAAAAACACAAATGAACATGATGGATACAATCATCCTGCAGACAATTGCGGCAAACATCGGTAGTAGCTTGATGCCTATGGGAAACCCACAAAATTTATACCTATATTCTTACTATGGAGTTAAGCTCATCCCATTTTTAGGTTCAATCCTGCTTTTAGCTGTACTTGGAATCAGTTTGTTATTTATATTTACTCAAAAACTTCAAAAAACAGATTTGAAAATAGAACTACCTGTTATTACCGTGAAGAATCGAAAAAAAGCTACCATCTGGATTTTGATACTTATCACTATCATTGCATCTATTTTTGGTGTCATTAATTATTACATTGCGCTAATAGTAACATTGATGGCAGCATTTACTTTAGATAGAAACTTACTATTTAAGATCGATTACTTTCTTCTAATAACTTTTGTCTGTTTTTTTATTTTTATCGGAAACATTTCCCATTCCGATGCCCTGGAGACATTTGCTCGCGCTAATTTAAGAGGAGATACTTCAGTCTTCTTTAGTTCCATATTTTTGAGTCAATTGATTAGCAATTTTCCTACTTCAATTCTTCTATCAAACTTTACTTCTGATTGGAAAGCTTTATTACTAGGAGTAAATATTGGAGGGCTTGGAACAATTATCGCATCTTTAGCCAGTGTAATCTCCTATAAACTATTCATTCAGGCCAATGGTAAAGAGAGTAAGGCGTATTTAATTAAATTTAGCATTTACAACTTTTCATTTTTAATCATACTTACATGTATACAATACTTTATCTTTAAATTTCTAAAAATTTTTTAAAAAATTGATTACTTTAGAAAAACCCAAATTTCTCAGCATTAAATTGAGAAATTTGGGTTTTAATATAGGTATGTTTAAAGAGATACAACAAAAATACTATATACATAATAATCACTCATTATATATGTTGCTCTTTTAATCGGCCAATGTATAAACCAATCCTTTTACTTAACCATCTCTCATGATTGGTTTGATTGTTTCTAGATACTTAATCCCTCTTTATACTCATTTCAAGCGGTAATCCATTCCGATTGAAATTACAAATGACAAAATTTATCCGTTTTTCCGTTTTTCCTTTTTGCCTACTTGCTAAATTCAGCAAGTAAAATGTTTTTAAAAAATTCCGGATTATTAATGTTTAAACTGTTCGAATTGATAGCAATTGTACGTTTGCCTCCAAGTGTTCCACCAGCAAAAGTGGAAAACCCTGGAACGGCACCCCTGTGTCCCCATACCGAGACACCGTTCGGAAGCTTAATTTCAAGGATTCCAAGACCATATCCAGTTCCCTCTCTATTTGTAGGAACTGTAGTAAGCATTTGTTTTAGTTGCTGTTCCTTCAGTAATTTGCCACTGAGTAAGTAAGAGAAGAATTTGTTTAAGTCGTCAGCAGTGGAAATCATATCTCCATCCGAGCTACCTGGGTTAATATACGTAACGTCTTTTAGCTCACTTGCTCCGTCTAGTTGCAAATAGCCACGGGCATGCTTGGTGCCTGGAATCACGCTTGAATTACCAGGTAAGAATGTATTTGACAAATCAAGCGGTTCAATAATCCGATTTTCAACCTCTTCCGCATAGCTGTTTCCTGTTACTTTTTCAATAAGGATCCCCAGTATTACGTATCCTGTGTTTGAATAAGACCAACCCTTCCCTGGAGCAAAGTCTGGAGGAAGAGAAATCCCCATCTTTACAAATTCTTCAGCCGTATACGATTTTTTTATATCCGTAATATCAAAGTCCTTTGAATTTATATAGTCAGCAATACCACTTGTATGATTCAATATTTGCCGGATTGTAATCTGGTTACCATCATATCCGTTTCCTTGAATGACACCAGGCAACCATTTTTCAATGGAGTCATCTAGATTCAAACGGTTCTCTCCAGATAATTGAAGTAGAACTGTTGCAATGAACGTTTTCGTCACACTGCCAATACGAAAGCGAAAATCTGCTTTCATTGGTTTCTTAGTTCTCAGATCCGCTACCCCAGCGGTATAACTCCAAGTTTTACCACCCTTAGAAATTTGAGCGAGTATTCCCGGGTATCCAAGTTGCAGTTCATCTCGCATTGCTTTCTTAACGGAAGTACGATCGCTTTGCGTACTTGTTTGTAACGAACTAGATACATTTTGCGCAGATTCTGCTTTTACAATTGAGACTGGTGTTATGTATAACAGGGAACTTCCAGCTATTAATAGTGCTAGACTTGCACATATAATTTTACTGTGTGTTTTCATAAAGCATTCCTCTCTTCTATTAAAATTGTATAGATAGTTGATAGCAGTGTCATATACGAACCACACAGCTATCCATTCTCCCAATGATGAAAAGGCAACAATGCATTTGCAATCACTGTACTCATTATTTTCACAAAACACTCTTATTACTGATTGTTTTATATGCAGGCCGTACTTATCCCCCCTTCACGCCTCCTTATGTTTTTATCCTACACAATGAAAATCTCTTTTTCCTTACCTATCCCTTACGAATTCCTTACATTCGAAATCGTTTCTATAATAATAGGATTGAAGTAGCATCTGTGCCCGAAAGCGCAAAAAAAACACCGATGTCGCTTCAGTGTTTTTTCGCACTTTAAATATTGAATATTCTTTTTAATCTTAACAAGTTACATTGCTGATTTTTTCTAATATGATTATTTTTCTTGCTCTATTAACACAAATTTCATAGTGTTATATGAAATTTGTCATTTAGGCACATGATTCTAATTTTATTGATGTAGTTGAGATGGACTCACTTTTTGAATTTGAACAAGTATATCAAATGATTTCCCTAATGATATATCAACAGTTTTAGGTATAGTAGGCCCTTCGGTAGTTATCCCCGCGAAAATTGGATGTTGTTCGTTTAACCAAGTTTTTGTCACTCCGTTCGCCTTACGTAAATCAATAAAAAATTGATCTTTTTTAACTTGTCCGAAGGTGTAGTTATAACTGTTTGGATCATCTGATTTTAATGTTCCATAAGGGCCAAATTCACCGTCACTATTATAAACATTATATTGTCCTTCATAAACTGATGTTCCAATAGATACATACCGTTTCCCATAGTATTCTGCTAAATGCTGCCCAGCTACTTTAGGGTATATAAAAGGAATCATATTTGTTTTCGAAACGTGCCCATTATGTCCCCATACAATGGTTTTTCCTAAATGTTCTTCAGTCCACTTCGCATTCTCATACATTGCGATATCATGTTTCAAAAAAATATCCGATGGTTTATCAGGAGGTGACGCTAACATTGTAGTGAACTGTTCAATAATACGGGCATTTTGTTTTATCCATGCGAACTCTTTGGATTTTCCATTTAGATAACTTTTATTTTGTTCTAATAAAGCACTGATTTGTTTAGCATCTGAAATATACTTTTCTTTTTCTTCTTTCGAAAGAATCTCAAAAGTATTCATATCCTTTGTTACAGGAATAAGACCTTTTATCTTCGCTTCTATTCTAGGCACAAGATCTGAATTGTTCCTCTTTATATATTCTATTATATTATTATAAACATTCTCATTTACTGATTGAATATCCATCCCGATGACACGCACTTTAGATTTATGTTTTGGATTAGCATTATATTGCCGAATCCAATCAAGTAAATCCAACATTTCTTTCGTTTTAAATGTAGGTGATAGATGTTGGATTGGGTTTCCCTTACCAGTAAGAACATATCGATCAAGTTCCAAAGCTCTGTCCCATCCCTCTTCTAAAACTAAGTTGGTAAAGCCCTTTTCAGATACTAAGTAATTAACAATACGGTGTTTCATCGTAAAAACTTCATGAGCCCCATGCGTAGCTTCACCTAAACCTACAATTGAAGCTGAACCTACCATATTCTTAAGTGGTTTTAAATCATTAAGAGATGCATTTGGATTCGTTGTTTTTAAAGGCTTTGCATGTGCTTCTAACCATCCTGCTATTTGATTTGTATTGTAGGGAGCTGTAACAGAAACTTCTGTTTTCGATTCTGCATAAGTACTTCCTACAAAATTAGTCAGTATTATAGCAGAAGCACTAAGTGCAATAATTATTTTCTTTTTCATAAAAACCTCCTGAAATACTAATTTATTAATTTTTGACATACTATAAGGACTACCGTTTAAACCATTACCTCTCTTATTATCATTAAGATACATTTATTCTAATTCCTAAAACTCACTTATTTCTTAATAGGTTCTTAAGAAATCCTTAATTCCCTCATACGAATATAAAACTACATGAACTTCAATCCATTGTAGTGTAGTTAATATTGGGCTAATATGAAGTTCCAAATTTTAATTATTTGTAGTCTCTTCATCATAGAGTTAATTTAGGGATTATTTTTTGTCTACTCCATTGTTTTCGGCACTCTGCATCTAGACGGTATACACATTTGGCCACAGTAAGACTTTATTTCAAGCCCATAAAAAATAGATTACCTGCACACGAAAAAGTTAGCGTACAGGTAATCTATTTGTTTTTGAGACTAATAAAAATCTAATTTATTTTTTGAATTCTTCCATCAATAACAGATTGAATTGGTTCTTTTGATTTTTTTATATAATCTACTAATGCTTCAAAATCAGTTGGGCCTGTTTCAGCATCTTTCCCGTTTTTAAAGGATACAAATCCATCTCCACCTGAAGCTAAAAATGCGTTAGCAACGACGCTGTAAGTTTTAGAAGGAATAATTTCTTCTCCATTTGTTAAGCGAATACTTGTTACTTTTTCTCCATTAGGCTTGTTCGCATCCCAAGTGTATTGGATCCCTGAAATTTGAAGCATTCTTGTTATGTCTTTTTGCCATTGTTGATTTAAAATATCACGAATGTCTTGGCCTGTTAAATTTACTTTTATTAATTGATTTCCGAATGGTTGAATACCATATATCTCTCCCCATGTAATATCACCAGCATCTAAGTCATTACGAATACCACCAGGATTCATAAGTGCAATTTGGGATTGCATTGTTGCACGCTGGGCATCAGCAACTAAATTTCCAAGAGTAGATTCACCAGCCGTATTGAGTTTGCGATCTAGTGGGGCACTAGACTTACCTACAACTTCATTAACAAGAGGTGCGATTTTTGCTTGATATTTCTCCATCTTCCTCTTTATTTTTTTATCAGGCTCCATGCCTTCATGGTAAGTTGTAACAATTTCTGCTTTTTTCTCAACAATATCTTGTGTTTTACGATCAATCTTTACATCAACATCAGCAAAAGCCATACCATAAGAATTTGCTTGTACGACAAGTTTATTATTAACAGTTCCATTTACATAAGTGTGGCTATGCCCACCAAAAATAACATCGACTTCTGGATCAGTCTCATTTGCTAATCGGACAATATCACCATTTGTTACGCCGTTCCCATCTGTTGTCCCCCCGTTATGTGCAAGAACAACGATAGATTTAACGCCTAGTTTTTTTAATTGCTTTACGGATTTGTTAATAGCTTCAACTTCATCTGTAATTTCTACATTGTTTAGCATAGTAGGCATAACAAGGTTAGGAACATCCGTTGTTACAACTCCGATAAATCCAACAGGAACCCCTTGTACCTTTTTTATAGTGAATGGTGGTAAAAATAAACGACCAGTGGATTTATTATAGAAATTTGCGGCAACGTATGGGAATTTTGCTCCTTTAAAATTCCCTGTTTTCTCATGGTATCCACCATAAATAAGGCGGTTCATTTCCGCAACACCCTCATCAAATTCATGATTTCCTATAGTTCCAACATCGAATTTCAAATCATTTAGAAATTCAATCGTAGGTTCGTCTTGTAATAATGCTGAAACAGGAGTACTTGCTCCAACAACATCGCCAGCATGTACCTTTAATGTATTCGGATTTTGTTTTTCACGATCACGTAAATAAGCCCCTAAATACTCAATTCCCCCTGCATCTTTATTGTTAATTTTTTTTACAGTGTCTAGTTGCCCATGAAAATCGTTAATACCGAGCATTTGTACATCTATGTAGCGGTTTGGTTCTGTACTCGCTTGTACTGAAGGCGCAGCAAATACACTAGTAAAAGTAACTGTACTTATTGCTAAAGCAACTGGAATGATTTTTTTCAACATAAAATTTCTCTCCCCTAATTAAAATCTGACATAATACAATGTTATTTTAATATATTAAGAGGATTATTTCCATAAAAATTCTACCAATTATAAAAATTAATAAGATTTTATTGTTTTCTGACAAAGTATTTCTCCCTCAAAACGCGAAAGTGTAAAACGGCAACTTTTAGTGGGAGATGAATATTTGTAGGCTTAAACCTACACTTTTTACTTAGGATATAAAGGCCCCCACTCAACTTAAGAAAATTCACTACACAAAATATTATCTTAATAGTAATATAGCAATCCACCTAAGAGGCCTAAAAAAAGCTAATCCATACATGTTAGCTGTTAAGAAGAATATTCAATTCGAAACTAATAAAGATTTATCAACCTAACATCTCAATATCACTATTTAAAAAGATGCCCCTGGATTTATCCAAGAGCATCTTTTATAAAGCTTTATTTTAACTTGTTTATAATTTATCAATTAACAATTATATAGTTGTAATCAGTCCTTTAAAAATAATAGGAGTGCTTCATTAAATTCTTTGGCATGCGTTGCATTTAGCCCATGTGGACCACCCTTTATTAACGTTACTTTAGAATTAGGAATTGCTTCATGTGTTAATTTCCCACTATATTCAAATGGTACAGTTGCATCTGAATCACCATGAATAACAAGGGTAGGTATATTAAACTGCTCCAAGTCTTTTCTAAAATCTGTCTTACTAAAGGCGGTAATACAATCAAGCGTTCCTTTAGGTGATGCACTGGCTGCAATATCCCAATTATATAAACGGAATGGCTCACTAACTAAATCTGTTCGATTACCAGCCGCGAAAAATCCCTTAGTAAATTCATCAAGAAATGCAAGACGGTCATTTATCACACCACTTTTGAATGCTTCAATTGTAGCATCATCTAATGGCCCCTCAGGATGATCCTCTGATTTGTATAAATATGGAGGAACTGCTCCAGCAAAAACAGCCTTTTCAATACGATCTGTTCCATACGTACTAATGTACCGAGCTACCTCGCCTCCACCCATAGAAAAACCAACAAGTGTGACATTTTGAAGCTCTAAATGTTCTAATAGTTGATGTAAATCAGAAGTAAAGGTATCATATTCATACCCTTCCCACGGCTGAGATGATTTTCCAAAGCCTCGACGATCATATGTTATAACTCTGTATCCAGCCTCAACAAGAGCGGGAACTTGGTATTCCCAAGATCGACCACTTAACGGCCAACCATGAATGAGTACAACTGGTTTTCCTATGCCATGATCCTCATAATATATTTCAATTGGTGCTTGATTTTCGATTCCTACAGTAATTTTTGCCATTGTCCTACCTCCTTTAATATGTATCCTTTTCTTCAATAATTCGGATGAATCTCATAACCTATTTATACGCATTTGTATTGTGAACGCTAAGCATGAAACTCTATCGTTCCAATGAATTCATTTTCTGTTTATGGAACAGTTCCCCATCTCATACCTTTTTCATCACGAAGTATTTGCTGAACATTCCTCCTATTCAATTCTAATAACAAAAATAGAAGACTATCAATATCGTTCTATCTATAGAATGTATAGGTAAAACCAATTCATTTTATAGTGAAAATAACTATAGTTACCACCTATACAAACTATAGATAATTTAGAATTGATTAACTAATTCGTTTTCAAATACTATAAATTTGTATAGCGCTTCATGTTCCGTGAATGCTGCTATAACTCATAGTAACTGTCAGTTTAGTTACAAACTAATCGTAACAAACGAAGAAATTCAGGATAATATTCCACTGTTTAAAATTTCTTCGATTACTTAATTTTTAGGAGGAATACATAATGACTGATCTCTATTCTCGTATTAACAAAGATGATGCTGTCGTGCTTTTAGTAGATCATCAAACTGGTCTTATGTCCGGACTAGTACGTGACTATGGTGTTGATGAATTTAAGAACAATGTTTTAGCTCTTGCTCACACTGCTAAGTTTTTTGATTTACCAGTTATTTTAACAACTAGCTTTGAAAACGGACCTAATGGACCTTTAATGCAAGAATTGGTTGATCTCTTTCCTCACGCACAAAAAATAGCTCGACCTGGACAAATTAACGCATGGGATAATGATGATTTTGTAAAAGCAATCGAAGAAACTGGAAAAAAACAACTTATCATCGCGGGCGTAGTTACGGACGTTTGTGTTGCTTTCCCGGCACTTTCCGCTATAAAAGCTGGATATGAAGTATTTGCTGTTACTGATGCTTCAGGAACTTTCAGCAAACAAGTTGCAGATGCTGCCAATACGCGTATGGCACATAATGGCGTACAACTTATGAACTGGTTTAGTGTAGCTTGCGAATTACAACGCGATTGGCGCAACGATGTTAAAGGTTTTGGCAATTTACTTGCTAGTAATCTTCCAGGTTATCAAAATATAATTGGAAGCTATTTAGGAGCTCAGCGCGATCTTAGTAAACAAAATGCATAAATATATTCCAAAGAAATAGCTTTAAATTACTTTTTTTAGAGTAGATAGTATAGATTTAGTGCTGATTAAATCGGCACTAAATTTTACATTAAAAAGTATAGCAGGGCTTTAATTGACAGAAGATACATTCCTTTCAATAAATAATTTTAAACAATTAAAAAAGGAGCGTTTTATTATGAGTAATTTAGAATTATTAAATCCGGAGAACAGTGCCTTAATTTTAATTGATTTTCAGCCTCAAATGACTTTTGGAGTTGCAAGTATTGATAGACAAACATTGATTAATAACGTTATGATACTTGCTAAATCAGCAAAAACTTTTAACGTACCTACTATTCTTACTACAGTTGAGACACGCAGCTTTTCTGGTTATTTTTGGCCACAAATTCTTGATATATTCCCAAACCATGAAATTATAGAACGCAGTTCAATGAACTCTTGGGAAGATCCAAAATTTGTTGAAGCAGTTAAAGCAACAGGTAGAAAGAAATTAATATTTGCAGCACTTTGGACTGAAGTTTGCCTTGCATTCCCTGTACTTGAAGCAATTAAAGCTGGCTATGAAGTGTATGCAGTTGATGATGCTTCAGGTGGTACTAGTCTGACAGCACATAACGCTGCTATGCGTCGTGTAGAACAAGCTGGTGCAATTCCAGTGACAGCAATACAAGTTTTACTTGAATACCAACGTGACTGGGCACACAAAGACACTTATGATGCTGTAATGGAAATTGTAAAGGAGCACACTGGCGCTTATGGTCAAGGAGTAGAATACGCATATACTATGGTGCACGGCGCGCTTCCAAGCAGGAAAATATGAAACAAGAAGGCGTAGCTGTCGAAGAGACTTATACAGAGAACACGATGGATGCTGCTGATCCAGTAACAACGATTGTTACATGGGAAATTCAACAAGGGAAAGAAAAAAAGTTTGAAACATGGAGACATGAAATCGAAGCTGCCGCTACTAAATTCCCAGGGCATTTAGGTGTAAATCTAATAGTCCCAAATAAAGAATCCAGAGAGTATACTGTTATTTTTCGCTTTGATACGTATGAGCATCTACGTGTTTGGCAAGAATCAGACATTCGCCGAGATTTGTTAAAAACGGCAGAACAATTTCAAGCTACTAATCCGAGTTACAAAACTGAAAGCAGTTTGGCCTATTGGTTTGTTACTCCGAAAACGCCAGTTCCACCGCCAAAATGGAAAATGTCTATCGTTACCCTTCTGGGTGTATGGCCTCTTAGCATGTTAGTTCCTAAAGTGATAGGACCTATTATAAAACATATGAATCCTATTATGTCCGCTTTTTTCGTTTCTGTATGTATAGTGTC
This sequence comes from Bacillus sp. BML-BC051, assembly GCF_019656175.1. Classification (NCBI taxonomy): domain Bacteria; kingdom Bacillati; phylum Bacillota; class Bacilli; order Caryophanales; family Bacillaceae; genus Bacillus; species Bacillus sp. BML-BC051. Next base: position 6,084 of record NZ_BPLI01000089.1, on the reverse strand, counting down.
CTTGCTATCATGGGTAGTCATGCCGATTTTCGGTAAATTATTTCATCCATGGTTACAAAATAATAGAAAGTAGACGAGGTGTGAACATGACTTTACCGGATATGATCTTATATAACGGAAAAATTACTACCCTTGACCCTTCTCAGCCTGAGGTATCTGCTATCGCCATAACTGATGGTTTAATAACTGCAGTAGGCGGAGATGAGATTCTTAATAGTGCCACAGAAAAAACAAAAAAAATAGACCTTAAAAGAAAGAGAGCTATTCCAGGCCTGAATGACTCTCATATACACGTTATTCGTGGTGGTCTACATTATAATATGGAATTACGTTGGGAAGGCGTGCCATCACTTTTTATTGCTCTTGAAATGCTCAAAGAACAGGCAAGGCGTACACCTGCTCCTCAGTGGGTAAGGGTAGTTGGAGGTTGGTCTGAATTTCAATTTAGAGAGAGACGGTTGCCAACTTTGGAAGAAATTAATGCCGTTTCTGAAGATACACCTGTCTTTGTGCTACATCTTTACGATAGAGCACTTGTAAATCGTGCTGGGCTGCATGCACTGGGATATACAAAAGATACACCAGACCCTCCAGGCTGCTTAATTGAGCGGGATAAACGAGGTAATCCAACGGGCCTTTTAATTGCGAATCCTAACGCTTCTATTCTTTATTCAAGTTTGGGTAAAGCACCAGCACTTAATTTTGACGACCAGATTAATTCAACTCGCCATTTTATGCGCGAATTAAATAGATTAGGTATTACAAGTGCTATTGACGCAGGTGGCGGATTCCAAAATTATCCTGATGATTACAAAATTGTTGAACATTTAGCCGAGAAGGAACAATTAACTTTGCGTATTGCTTATAATCTATTTACGCAAAATCCTAATCATGAATATGAAGACTTTGCTTCATGGGCCAAAATTGTTTCTCCAGGTCAAGGAACTGATAAGTATAAAATGAATGGTGCCGGAGAGATGTTAGTATTCTCAGCAGCCGATTTTGAAAAATTTCAAATGCCACGGCCTGAACTAGCTACGATGATGGAAGCTGACTTAAAGAAAGTAATTTCTCTATTGGTGGAAAACCGTTGGCCCTTCCGTTTACATGCAACTTATGATGAGTCAATCACACGTTTCTTAAATGTATTTGAGGAAGTTAACAGTGAAATTCCTTTTAATGGTCTACGATGGTGGTTTGACCATGCAGAAACAATCTCAGATCGTAGTATGGAACGTGTTAAGGCTTTAAATGGCGGTATTGCCATCCAAGACCGCATGGCTTTTCAAGGTGAATACTTTGTTGATTTATACGGAAAGGAAGCCGCAAAGCGTACTCCTCCGATTTATCGTATGTTAGACCTTGGTATACCTGTTGGCGCCGGTAGTGATGCAACTAGGGTTTCCAGCTATAACCCTTGGGTTGCCCTTTACTGGATGGTTGCCGGAAAAACCATTGGTGGGCTTTCCATATACGATGAAAAAAATAAACTTGATAGAAAAGTAGCCCTGGAATTATATTCAAAAGGAAGTGCGTGGTTCTCTGATGATGAAGGTAAAAAGGGAACCCTGGCAGTAGGTCAGTTTGCTGATCTTGCTGTATTGTCTGCTGACTATTTTACTGTGCCAGAAGAAGAAATCAAAAACCTTGAATCATTACTCACCATTATGGGTGGACAGGTTGTTTATGGAAATGATGAATTTAAAAATTTATCACCTGAATTGCCGCCAGCATCACCTGATTGGTCACCGACGGGCGTTTACGGTTATGGTGGTGCTAACCTAGCCAACACTATACTTTCCCACGATTCCCATGATAACAAGTTACATAGTTGTAGTAACCCTCTCCATCAACACACTCATACCGTAATAGGAAAAGATGGAACTAGATGGGGTATTGGTTGTACTTGCTTTGCTTTCTAAGTCAAAACCACCGGTATAATGCCGGTGGTTTTCTTTATGCGATAAGACCGAAGAGTTGATGGATTAACTTGACTTTTTTTTCACAGCCTTCTCTCCTTGTAAAGTCTGCCCTTTTTCCTTTAAGTAAAAGTCACTGGTATTCCCATTTGAAGCAACTATACCACACATATAAATCTACTTGCCCTTTGACTGTAATCTAGGTCTTATCCCAAGATTTATGTATCATTTTTAATTCTCACACTATAATCATTATTATTTCTATTATACTAATACTTTTTCAGGATCATGTAACTTCTGCATAAAGATGCGTGCTGCAAAACTTAAAAATTTATCGTCAAAGTGAATAAGATTAATATCTTGCCTTGGTGTCGGATCAATAATACGAACTATGCTCAAGGTATCATTATTAACAAAGTCAACCAGCGAAAGAGGTATTATGGCAACCCCATGTCCATTATATACAAGGCTCAATAGAGAAATAGAAGATTTTGTTTCTATATTTGCTTCAGATAAAAATAACCCTAAACTCTCACAATATATTTTAATAGATTCACGACAGCTACATGAAACCATTATTCTACTCAGTCCTACTAATTCTCGAAAAGAAACAAATGATGTTTCATTCAAAGGATGATTTTTTGGAATGACAAGGACAAGCTCTTCGCTATACAAAAGGGTGCTTGTTAATGTGTCTGGAATTTGAGCACTACGTGTGATGCCTATATCAATATTTTTATCAACGATTTGATTCACGGCAACTTCGGATTCTACAATTTTTACTACGATATTGGGATAATGTTGTTGAAACTTCATAATATAAGGTGTTAAATAAGTGAGATCCTCTAATAAACCTCCTATAGTAATTACACCTCTTTTTACACCCTTTAATTCAAAAATTTCATTATAAACGTCATCAAATTGTTGCATGATAAATTTTCCTTTATCAAATAGCAGCTTACCCGCTTCTGTCATTTTGATACCTCTTCCAACTCGATGAAACAAAGGTGTATCAAGTTCACCTTCTAACACACGGATTTGTTGACTTAAAGTCGGCTGTGAAATACCTAGAACTTCCGCAGCTTTAGTAAAACTATTATTATTACAAACTTGAATAAAATACTCTAAATGACGTAATTCCATTCTTGATACCCACTCTCCGCTTTATGAAAGATTTATAATGAAAAGGACGATATGTATATTGTTAACATAACAACTATCTTTCTTACTATATCAATTGCAATTACATAATTTCTTTCTTTTGCATTACAATAAAATTACTACTATTTATTAATTTTTCCTCCTATTTATTTAATTTATATTTAATTAGGATATTACTAAACAGAAACAACCTCTAAAAACTTACAATTTCTGTGTGTAACATCCTAACTTTTTCAACTCTTTAATTATCATTTTTTCTCCATATAGTCCAAACTATCAAATATTTGCTGAATCCCCCCTTTATGCTGAGGAAAAATAGTGTCCATTAATTCAATACCTTCTGAAATATTTGACGCATACGTGATACTACTACTTGCAAGTAATATTTTGTCTCCAAGTTTTTGTATAGACTGATCACTTTTACTGTATAATAGCTCACGCACTGCAAATTCAGTTGGATTAAGTCCATAATTTTTTATATCCTTTGCAATACATTTAGTGATTGACTGTAATTCCCTTCATAATATAACAAATAACTTTAAAGATAGGCTCTCATCGTTAATCACGCTCATAATTCCCAATCCTTTACAAGTTATCTTGAATTCGAGACTTATTATATTATCGTCAAAATATTATGTCAATAATTCAGTTTAGCGTTATTAAGCCACTTATAATTTATTTCTCAACATAAGACATATGGAATTAGAAGAAAACAATTGTTACTATATAAGTATCTCAATTACGTTATTTCTTTTAAAGAGAGCTTGCCTTCTAACGCAAGTTCTCTTTTGTCATATTCTAAATTGAATCGGAACAAATTTCAGATGATGAGTCTGCCTATGTATATGATATAGTTTTTAAACAAAGATTAAAGCCCTCCTACAAAAAGGAGAGCTCTAATTTTTCATATAAAGTGAAACTTTAATCAGTGGGGGTTTTGTTCCCCCCCCACTGATTATCAGCCCTCACCAATCGAACGTTTATGGACAGTTGATCTCCCACCTAACTTCTTTGCTCCAACTGAATTTTGAGGTGGGAGTTTTACTGTCCGTTAACGCGGGATAAAATTAGTACCTCACTTAAGAAGTTTTAAAAGACAAGCTTGTTAATGATGTCCCAACACTTAAGTCATCATTTAATACGAGGGCTAAACAAGCTACTAATGGTAATGTAATAGTAATTGAGCCATCAGAATTAATCACTATACTAGGACTAGATCCACACTCTTCTCCACCACTTACAATTGATTCTACGCCACCACTCGGAGTAAACGTAACTATAAGACACACATCGATACAAATATCATTTAAAGTATATGCCATTACTTATACCCCTTCCTAAAACAATTTATAATAAGCTATGTAGTAAAATGGGCTAATGACACAAAAAAATTTTAAATAAAAGCGCATTAAGATGTTTTTTCTATTTTTACAGATACCCGCTCAATTCATCCTTAAAAACACAAGGTAAAGTGAACCTGTTATAGTCCATGAAATGAGCTCTAATCCCCCCTTATCTAAAAAGGAGGAACTATTATTATGGGATATGATTGTAGGAAGCGGTGGTACTTTTGAATTTAATCGAACCATTGTAAATCATAAAAACTATACAATTTCAAATGTAAATACACAAAGCAACACAAAATAGCCCCTTCTCACCAGCAGCGGCTATTTTATATGAAAATACTTCATTAGTTTATATATCCTAAAACACTTACAATCTTACTCGCTTTTAAATTATGAATATGATAATAAATTTCTAAACCTTTTCGCTCAGCTCGTAACACTTTACCCTTCATTTTTGATAAATGTTGTGAAACTGTCGATTGTGGAATATTCAGTAATTCTGTTAATTGTGTTACATTACACGTTTTTCTCGTACTTAATTCATTTACAATTTGTAAGCGGATTGGATGCGCCATAATTTTTAAAATATCTACATCTTCTTCTGAAACTAAACTTTTTCTCATTTCACTTGTATATGTTGTCATAGGACATTCCCCTTTTATATGAACTCCTTTTATTTTGATCTATTTTCAAAATATTTAAAACTCCGATGCAAAACCTTTATATAAAAATAAGGGAATTTTAATTTTTAAAAAACAGAACGAAATACAATTCACTTTATTTATTCTTTCATTACATATAAATAATAAAATATTAATATGTGCTCTATGTGAAGTTAGCCTAAATTTATAATGAAGATTTTTCAAATCATTCACATGTAACTACCGATTTTTCTGCTTTGTGTTTCCCTTCTATCTTTGTTGCTTTCTTTCCTTGAGCTTTTCATTGTTTTCTCTAGGTGCAGGAGTGTTGGTCATATAAAGATTGATACTATTAAGTCGTTTACTACGAGGAGAATATTTCTTTCCTTTCTATTTTCTTGTACAACTTAATCCTGTAATCGTTTTTTTGTTGTTCTTTGGTTAATAGATGAACGCTCACACGAGATGAGACTTTATTGGTTATCAAAGTTGGTCCGCATCATGATCTAACAAATGAGTCCAAGTAATTAATGCTGTCAACATAACAAAAAGAGTCCTGATTGATACGGACTCTTTTGTGAGTTTTTACAAAAGTAAACTTTTAAACACATGATTACATTTCTATTATTTATTTCAACACTTGAACAGATGCTGGTTTCCACCCCTGATTCTCTACCCAATCAATATCAACCTTATATTTTTTATTACTTTGCTTATCTCGTACATTACCGTAGGCTTTATTATCACCATTATTCCCAATAAAATCGAAAATCAATTGGTTCTCTGGAACATCAACAGCATAAGAAATTGCTTGTTTCATCTCACTCCAATCTACTGTTCCTTCTTTAAATTTCATTTCAGGTTTTGCTCCTTGCACTGTACCAATTGGCTTCCAAGAAGGATTAGTTTGAGAACCCTTTTCTTGAGATGCCGTTTTTTCTCCCTCTTTATTTTCATTTTCGTTCATTTTTACCGGTTTTTCTGCTTTTTGTTTCTCTTCTAACAGTGCTGCTTCTT
>NZ_BPLI01000088.1:0-23285 GCF_019656175.1 Bacillus sp. BML-BC051 | reverse complement strand
TATATTATAAAAGTGGAGAAGTTAAAATACACTGGTATATAAAAAAATGTAAGATAAATATTTAAGCCCTTTATTTTATCTTATATAATAAATATATGTTTTAATATGAGCACCAGGAGGATATATTCTTGAAAAAAACAATTTGCATTATTATCGTTAGCATAATCTTACTAGTAGGTTGCGATGCTACAAAAACCGAGCCAGAATTGATAGGAGACTTTGCATCATACATCGATGCACAGAATAAAGATGTGGAGGATGACAAAGGAGACCCTATTACTAAAGAATCTTTACAATTCATAGAAAAAAACCTTGATTTGTTTAAAACTCACGATGAAGAAAAATCTAATAGATTAGTGGACCCGACTATTGATTATCGACATTTAAGTAAAGATATTGATCAGTATTCAGGAACCATGTATAAAGATTTTGGGACTATCATTGGAATTCAAGAAGTAAAAGATGGAAATTTAGATCAAACTTTCACAGTTATTCATTTAATGAACCCTGAAACAAATCAAAATTACGATGTTTTATATATGGGTAAATCAGATTTGCTAGAAAACGACAACGTTTCATTTAGCGGACTCCCATTAATGAATACCAGATTTAAAAATACTAGTGGCGGCACAACTAAATTATTTATGATTCTAGCAAGTCACTTAAAGAAGAATGAATCATAAATATAAAAAATAATGGTTACATAAAAAACACGGAGTTGCAATAGCTCCGTGTTTTTTATGTATTTCAATGTTAAATTTTAAATTCATTAGAACTCTGAAACTTTTTTTGAATTATTTTCTAAGAATTACTCATAAAAGTTTCCACCCTACATACAGTAACTAACATAAGGAACAAAAGAGGTTGGCTAAGAGAGGACGATATTTTTTCAGAAACATAGAGAGGCTGAATAATAACTTAATATCGGAAAAATGGGGAAAGTTGATAACAAAGGAGAAAATAATATGAAATTATCAAACCAAGAAATCAAGAAGTTATACTGGACCTGTTCTACAAACGCAACAATTATCGTAGAATACATCGACTTGTACCCCGAGCACTTGGAAGATTTCCAATTGTTCTCACTGGAGTACGATGCAAAGAAGGAGAAATATGGCAAAAAATTTAAATACAATAAAATAGGATACCTTAATATGAGATTTGCATCTAAACTCTTAGGTTTAGAACTCGGCATTTTCGATTGGGTTCGTACAGCCTCCCCACCAGAGGTTTTGGCTGTCTACCTAGTTCGACACCGACTACCACATCTCTTTGCTTTTCCTAATGAGCAAATTTATAAAGTAGAACTAGATGTAGTTATAAGAGATATTAATAGCAACGTACCATTGGTAATTGATATTCACGGGAAGGATACTCACGACACAGAGGATGCTAGATTAAGAGATGAATGGAAGCGTGGGATTTTAGCGAAAGAGGATATGCGTTATTTAGTGTTCGCTGGAACTGACTTAGTCAATAATATCGAACAAGTTGAGAAAAAAATAAATCAAGCACTTGGTGAGGAATACGAAAAGATAAATGTGGCTTATTTGTTTAGAAAAAGAAATCAGTCGGGAAAAAAATATCCGCACGGTATAAAAAGCGTAGCCTTTAGGCTACGCTTTTTATATTTAAGCTGCTATTGTTCCCAATCTATCACCTTGGCCTCTTCCCACAATTCAGCAACGTACATGTACTCGCTGCGAGCACACCGTACAACACAAAAACAAATTAGAAAATGGATTGTGTTCGACTTGCATTAAAAACTTAGCTGAAATCCAACGGATTGAGGAACAGAGAGAATGTTGCAAGAACAAAATTAACTACATTTTCAACAACAAAAGCAATTTTCTCGTTTTAGATACCCAAACAACTGGGTTAGGTGAAACTGATGAAATCGTTGAAATTGCTGTAACAGATTTAGACGGCAAAACGCTCTTAAACACACTTGTAAAACCGACTGTTCCGATTTCTGATGATGCAACTATGATACATGGCATTACTAACAAAATGGTTGAAAAAGGTCAGCTCTGAAGTGATGTGTATAAACAATTATGTGACATTACGGACAATAAAACATTGTTAATCTATAATGATGAATTCGATTTATCTATGTTACGACAAACATGTCTTGCTCACAACATAGAAGCCCCCAACTTCAAATCACGATGCATGATGGAATTATACGCTACATACATGGATTCTGAGCGTTGGTATTCGCTAGAAGATGCAATAGAACACAGAATGCCTCATAGGTCACTAGACAGATGTTACGCACTGTTGTTATTAATGCAACAAATAAAATAACTACCAAGATTGCGAAATGATTCTAGCAAAAAAACAACAACATGGTTGTATCGCATCAACAAATTGTATACACTAGAGTTGAGGATTCGAGACAACTCCTTGGTGCAAGAGAGTAGACTTGTGCGTTCCGCGTAGGGAAATTTAAAGGTACTACGATCCATTCAGTTCTGGAATACACTCCAGAGCCATCTACAAATACAATTAAATTATCGACGATGGGTGTTTCACCACCATAAGCGCGAACTATAAAAGCGGGCGTTTCGCTGCCATACAATGCGAGCTATAAAAGTGGTCGTTCACAGCCATAAAGTGTGAAAAAAAAGCTCTGATTGCAAAATCAGAGCTTTTTTTCATTGTAGCTATAAAGGTCGTCTCATATTTAGAGTCTCCGACGTGGAGAACCCGAGAGCTACCACCCAGGTGGCTTAGTTGCCCGTCGTTACACTATACACTTTCGTTATAAATAGGTCAACGAGACAACATCGAACGCCCTAAAATCATTTAGAATATTTTTTGATTTCTAATTCATGTTTCTTTATCAATGCTTTCATTTCAGCGTCAAAATCTGCGCGCATCTGGTCTCTTTCTGCCCTAATCTTTTCAATCGTTGCATACAGTTCTTTCGTTTCTTGTAATGACTCTTTTTCTTTCGCCAAAACTTCTTTTTCAACTCGATTGCTACATTCGGTTTTCATACGATCAACTTGCGTTTGGTGAGTTTCTTTTAATTGCTGTAATTCATATTCGTGTTTTTTCTGTTGTTCTTTCATTTTGTTTTCTAAAGATTCATTTGTTGACTGAAGTTTTATGTTGTTTTCTTTTAAAGTCACGTTCTCTTTTAGTGTCGGCTTCAATTCAGTTAGTTCTTCTGATAAATTCACAATTTGTTGATTTAATTTAGAAGTGTCATCACGATATGTATCTTTACTTTCTTCTAATTGCTTCGTTAACGAAGCTATTTCTCTATCTTTCAGTTCTTTTACTTCTTCAATTCGATTAGTTAAGGTGTTTATTTCTTTATCCTTAAGCACTTTCACTTCTTCAAACTGATTGATTAACTCTTGTTTTGCATCAATATCTTCTAGAAGAGTCGCTTTCTCGCGTTGAACGTTTTCCAACTCTTCTTCACGCACTTTAATGATATCTTTTAATCCATTGATTTCTTGTGTTTTTTGTTGCTGCAAGACATTCATTTGTTGTTCCCAATTGTTCTTCTCTACCGCTATCGCTTCCATCTGCGATAGGAATATAAAACGAATACTACTAAGAGCATCGGTTAGCTTAGACATGTCTGAAGCGAAGTGACGCTTAATATCCGCACTTACCGTATCACTTTCTTCAAGCTCTTTTGCAAATACGTCTAAGAAATGACTTTCAATAAACTCTTCTTGTTTCAGACCTAAGAGTTCACACTGATTTTCAACCCACTTATTCACTCGCTCTTTCATTTCACTCGTCATTTTAAACGATTTGCTTACATCTCTTTTAACCGACATCCATCATCACTCGCTTTCTACCTTATGTAATAGCACAAATATAACATTTGTTTACTAAATTTCATATAGTAAACAAATTAAGCCCTTTGTTTACAAGATGTTAACTAGTTTTCTATTATATATATCCCTTAAAAATATATTTTTTCGTTATCAGGTTTACTTTGAGAAGGAATTGAATAAAATAATCTAGAAGTACAGAATGTACACATTGTACGTTTTGTACATTCTGTGTATACTGGAGGTGAAAGGGGAGATGATTATGCAAGCCGTTCTCAACTCAACAGAAGCTCGCAAGAACTGGAGCGAACTTATTGACGATATCGCCCATAACAAGCCACAGTTCATTTCTAGGAACAATCGAGATCCATTCTTATCAATCAATATGAATCAAACAAAAGTCATTTTATCCAAATATACATTCAATTTTGAGTACGAATTTGAAGAAGATGATACAGTTACAGCCGGACTAGAAGGTTTCGACCTATTTGTTAACGCTGAAACAAAAGAACAGGCTATTCGAGAGTTAGCCGTTGACCTGATTGAATACGCAAAAGAATACTTTGATAACATCCAATTATACTTTAACGCCCCCAACAGACAAGACCATTTTCCGTTTATTATGAACGTCTTATTACAAGAAGATTTAGATGGAGTTATCAACTTAATTCATGCCGACTAACAAAGAATTGAAAAGATTTTGTGACAATGATGATTGGGAATGCTATAAAAAAACCGATCATTACTTTTATCGAAAAGTTATGCCAAACGGGGAAATTAAATACACGAAGGTCAGTATGGGCACTGGAGAAATCAAAGGTCATTTATGGAAAAAAATTTTAAATAAACAGCTACAAGTTTCTTTAGAATACTTCAACGACCACATCTAATAAGCAAAACAAAAAAGAGTCACTTCATAGTGACTCTTTTTTCTTCATAAATAGCTTGTTTTCCTCTTTTTCTATCGTATAGTGCAATCACATAGAAAAAGAGGTGATAACTACGATATTTGAATTTGCGCTTAAAACACTCTTTGTTCTTGGACCACCTGTATTCTTATTAATAAGAGAATTATATCTAGAGCATCAATATCAAAAAAAGAAGCCGTAATACGATAACGGCTTCTTTTTCATTTATTTCCTCTTTTTTTCTTTTTGCACTTCCTGTTTTGTGAACAGCATCATCATAAGAAAACTAAACATCTTCTCACCCCCTTTTCGGTGATAATGGTCGTTCCAACATCTCAATCCCACCATTGAAGCTGACACTACCCACTTTCCAATTTTCATTAGGTTGCTTATTCCATTCAATCCAATGCTTTTCAACTGTCTGTGAATTCTTTAATTTCACTTTTGCATACGTAGTAATTGTTTCGTTCACATTATCTTTATCAGTGTTCTCTATCTCAAACGCCTCAATTTTGCCGTGAACAGCGTTTATCACAATACTCATACCATTTCCTTGTACAAGCTCTTTATCGAAAAATTGACCCATCCCCGAGTATCCTAACCATTGTTGTTGAACTTGCTTATTAGGATACTCATTTTCAACAAACACTTTGTTCATATACCGATGATTCAATTCAACTAAGTTCTCTTCTTTTAGCACCGTCCCCACCTTAAACATCTCTAACCACTCCGTTGTTTGTTTTTCTACTTGATCTACATCTCTTTGCGTTATACCACTTTCAAACTCTTTGCTAGTATCAGATACTTTTATACCCGTTTCATTTGAATCTTTTTTTAAAGCTAAATAACAACCAAAAATCAGAAGTTGAGCACCTAAGAACATTGCTATTAATAGAAAAACGAACCTCTTTTTCTCCATTGATTACCTCTCCCTTTTACGCTACTAGCTTGCGAGCTGCCAATTTGTAAATCATCATTTTACCTGCACCACCAGCAACATTGACCGCTGAACGTCCAGCACCTGTACTGTATAGGTATTTACGTAGCATCTTTGGAACAAAGAGAGTGAAACCAAGCGCTACCCAACCGACTACAAATTCACCTACACTATTTGCATCTCCTATCTGATTAAAGGCCAACCACAACACTGTAACGTGGAAACTTTGAGTAAAAATGGTAGAAATCACCTCTCTCCACCAGATATTGAATAAATTCATATCTTCATTAATCATCGACCATGCTACTAACGGAGAAATAGCCAGTTGGATTAGTAATTCTGCAATTCTGATAAGCGATTGAACCGTCAAAATAATAAATAGGATTACCATAACAAAAGCACAAACAAATAATGACGTTGCTGCCGTTGTTGGAAGCACTGCAAACTTAGCAAATGTATCTGTCCCTAACCCTTTTGCCAAGAACATCTTCACAATCGCATTATTAATTGGAATCAACACCGATGTCATAATAAATGGAGCCGTCATAGAAAAGAATCCTGCCAAAACTGTTTTAACAACCACTTCTTGAACAGAGCGCTGATTGTATCCCCCTAGGTTTCCAATTAGGATTTTCAACAAATTGTAGGAGAAAAATACTACTCCTAAAGAGATCGAGATGACGAATACAATGTTGTATAACTCATGCACGTATGGATATTTTGAAAAATCCGTTTCATTAAACAGAAATATTTTCAAAAGATCGAAACAAGCATTTGCGAAGTCATTAACGAGCCCCCCAATAAGTTCCTTTAAATATTCAATTGGATTTTTAAACAAAACAAACCATCCCCTTAATTAAGTTTTATTAGATTTTGAATAAGAGTTCTTCTTCTGTCATTTCTACCGCTGTTTCTTCTGGTGTTTCTTTACGTAATTCCTTAGGTTTTTCTTTCTTTAGAACAACCTTTTTTATTTCTGGTTTTACAACAATCGGTTGGAATACCGTATATTCATAATCCTCTAACTCTTCCACTTCGTATCGATTCACATCACTAGAACCATGTTGCTCTAGTATCTTTTTAAACGCCTTATTTTTGTACCAATAGCCTTTTGTTAAGAACAGAGGACTTTTCCCTTTGATAAATACAATCTCTTTATGTTTGTCCATTGTGAGAATCTCATCTGGTGTCATCAGTGCCCTTCGCGTTGCCTGTTCACTTTGCCCTTGCGATTCTCCGCCATTATGCTCACTATGCGATTGAACAAGGATAGTCGTATACCCTAATCGTTTGCTGAAAAATTCTGCCGTTTCTAAATCCGTAGTACCCAGTAAAATTGTTACATCACAGTTACTACGAATCTCTTTTGCTTTGTCTTTCCCCCAACGATCCACCAACTGAGCTAAATCCTGTATTGCCATACTAATCGAGAATCCAAGTCCACGCGCTGTCGAAAGAATCCTTACGTAGTCCGGATGTAGTTTGCCTAAATTACAGAATTCATCAGCAAGGACCTTCACTTTTAAAGGCATCTTGGTTGTCGGTGACTCAAAGGCTAGGTCATACAAAACATTAAACATTTGCGTAAAGAACGTTGAAATCAGCGGGGTATATGTGTTCTTCACAACTGGAAGAACCAAAAATACCGCTGTTAACTCCTCACCGATGCTCTTAAGATCAAATGTAGATTTGCTAGTGAAACGCACTACATTTTCATATAAGAAGAGCGACATGGTTACGTTCAAGCTTTGGAATACATTCGAACGTACTTTATCTTCCAGTTTATCTATCGCCTGTTTATACGCCCTATGGACAATGTGATTTTCCGGCATTTCCATAAACATCGCTTCAATTTCTTCATATTTCATCATTAAAAGTTGAAATACCGAGCCGAAATGTTGTTCCCCTTTCGGTACACAGTAACGGACATATAGCATTAATGCGGCTAATAAACTCGCCTCTGACTTATCCCAAAAATCTTTTTTCTTCTGTCCTTCTAATGTGTTTTGAATATATATTTGCGCAATTTCAAGGCAATCCGAGTCTTCGAAAATATAGTCAAACGGATTATAAAAGTCTGTATTTGCTAAATCTCTAAAGTTTAGAACACGAATCTTATAGCCCGCTGCCTTCAATGTTTCTGAAGTTGCGTTATGAATCTCACCCTTGGGGTCCGCCACTACAAAACTAGACTTTTCAGCTTTATCCTTCTTCTTTTTACCTTCCATCACAGATAGAAGTAAGTTGTTTATGATATACGCGGTCGTTTTACCAGAACCAGGCCCACCGCATAGGAGCGTCATTCCATTACCTTCATCTTTATGGGTTTGTAATACGTGCTTTCTCCCCATCTTTCCGATATAGTGACTCGTAGATTCTAGCCTGGAAGAAATAGCTTTATCACGAAATAACTCTCCCTTTTCCAACCATCTTGCTGTTCCGTGCGAACCATATTTATCGGCATGTTTAAAACTTTGTTTTTTATGGTCCCAAAGTTCTTTTAACACCAGATAAGTAGCAAACCCCAAAAAACCATATTGTCCAGTTGCATATATATCATTTTGAAGAGCATGCGTGATGTTTAGCGCCGGATCAGTGAGATACGACAACATTTGTGCCTTAAATGGCTCAAATTGATTCCCATCTTTCAATATTGAAGGAACCATCGGTAGAGTATTAACTACCAACGAACTCGCATAATCTAATCCAGCAACAAATGGTACATTCTTCAAAACCGCTTTAGATATATCCGCTTTACCCACTTGTTTCTCCCCTTTTTTAGCGAGAACGAGTAACCTGTTCTCGCTCCATTTCTTCTTCGTACATACGACGCTCCACCTCACGGAAGAAAGCATCTGTAATATCTCTTTCTAGATTGAACTTCGGATAGAAATTTCGTTCTTGCATCCTCTCTTCTCTTGTTGGAAGCTCAAAACCCCGAATTCTTGTTTTTGCACAGTCGAATTCTTGTTTTAAGAACTTCCTATCTTCATTTGTTATTTTCAAACGGTGTTCTATCCCATCTCGGTCCTTATAGAATCCAGCAACAACTACATGAACGTGAGGATGTCCCTCTGTTCGATGTTCAGCTGCTATCCAATCTACACGGATACCTTTTTGGATTTCCCACTCTTTCATTACATTTCGGATTACCCGTTGATAGTCTCCAGGACTAAATTGACTTCTCTCCCACTCGTCACCAGACATAGAGAAAAGCAATTTATGTGCTTTAACTGCTTGCGAATGGTGATTGATTGGATTATCCACCTTTTTTAAAAACTCTGTTCTACTGGCACGATCATCGTGCTCTGAGAACAAACCACGTTCCTCTCCTTCTCCATATCTCTCACGATTACTGATGTACTTTACATGTTTCGTAATATCAGCCGTAGATTTCGAGTAAGAATGTGAAACAAACCCCATGTAACCACCCCTAAGGTTTTATTGGATTAAAATTACCGTAGTAATATTTATCCTAACTTTACACGCTTACGGACTTTCAAATCCGTTAATGAACGTTTTCTAAAATCATCTATCATCTTTTTGCCATGAGCTTCTACCTCAAAACGTTTTGAAGAATAGTCTCGGTGCGGAGATAAAAGTTCCTCATTTAGAAACTTATTTACGGTGTATTCCATCGCAAACATATTTTTCTGATATAGTATTGGCACACTTTGCAATACAGCATTTGTATCAACTTGAACGTTGTAGATCATACCAGCCAATCGGTCGATTTGATCCTCTACCGCTTTTTTCACTGCTTGTTGTACCATCGGTGCATAAACCTCATCATGTACACCACTTTCAGATTTCGCTATAAATTCTTTCATCATACTTTCAACTCCTGCTGAGAACGAAATTCCTTTTCGCTTACAAACTTTTTGAAATTCCGAAACCAGCTGAGAATCCAGCCGATAAGACTTTTTCTCTTTTACAGCCATATTTTTATATAACTCCTCTCTCAAGGTTTTATTGGATTAAAATATCTAATTTAAAAAAAATGCCTGACGGCAATCTCTCTATACCCATAATATACCACACTTTGTCGGTCAATTCAACCCCATATGGAATACTCTCACTCCTTGCGTAGCAAGGATTTACATAAGGGTGCCACCCTTATTATCTCCGCCACTCCAACACTTCGTAGTTGGATGTGAAGCCGTTTTGTTTTGGATCGTTCTTTTTATGTGGTTTTTTTCTCTTTATTTTCTTCTTTCTTCTTATGTGTTTTTTCAGTAGGTTCTCTTTACATGGGGTAATTTTTATGTTTCGCTAGTATTGATAACCATAAAACAGAAGGTAGGAATTTGAATGAACCGTGTGGAAAATGCATCGGAAAACAACAGGCACGGAAAAAAAAGTCGTGGGAAAATTAAGAAGTTCTCCATCCGTCTTTCACAAAACGCCCATGATTTAATTGAAATCATGGCTGCCAATACAGGAGCAACCCGTTCACAGATCGTTGCATATGCTATTTCTTGTGTACGAAAAAACATGAAATCTAGAGATGAAGTTTTAGATTTACAGCAAACAATTACTTTATTAAAAAAGCATTTTGTTTTGTCATTAACAGAGACTATCAGCAATCAATTAACATTAGACGCGATAGACTACGACATAAAAAAGAACGTTTTATTCGGATTGCTCGTTTCTGACTATATAGAAAGCATGGATTCGAATTCACCTTGGCTCAAACCTGTAATACATCCAGAAAGCCAAACTCAGTACAAAATCTATATGCATCAGTCTTACTATGATGCCATTCAAGAATATAGCACAACAGAATATGTACAACTGAAAATCCCAGTCGCTTTAGGCATCTTACAGGGCCCGTCTTCCATCTCACATCGTGATTTCAATGAATATATCGGGACATCAACAACATTACCTATAAGCCTTATCGCCCATATACAACAAGAATCAGTAAAACGAGAAATACCAGAGTATGTTTACGTTGATTCTTGCGTTAAAGCCTTCTGGGACAACACAAAAAAACAGACATAAATTAATTATGTCTGTTTTTCTTATCCCATATCATCTAATAAGTCCAAATCTGATTTTGTCGTTGCTTTAAAGCTTTGTTTAACTTCTTCTTGCTGATCTTCTTTTATATCAACACCTTGTTTCTTCAAAGCATCTAATACATTTTGCACAATCTCATTCATATCCACTTTAACTTCTACCGGATGACTAACTTCCACTGGTTTATTATCATCTAAACGGCTAATAGCAACATCTACACCCATTTTCTTTACAGTTTGCAATAAATATTGATATGACACTTTTTCTTCTTCTGTAACTTTAGCAATCGAAGTAAAGAACTCTCCATTTTCCGCATTCTTCAATGTTTTTTCTATACCGTTTTCTTTTATATACTGCTGTAATTCCCCATACATTTCTTGCTCTTCTTTTTCCTTTTGTTCCAATCGAAATGCATCTAACACCGCATTTCTAAAGAAATCCGATGTTTTCCTCATTATTGTTAACCTTTTTACAAATTCCAAAAAAGCATTGTGCTCTTCAGCGGACTCAAAGTCCGCTGAACTTGCACGAAATTGAAACAATTCTTTTACTTTCTTCTCAGCCAATTTCATTAACCTCCTATGCCTGCATTGCTAATAACTTACGTTTCTTGTTCATCGACATGATCTGGTATCCTTTAACGTTTGCCACTTGCGCATCAGGAACTAACTCACAAATTACATTCCACTCTTTAAACAGATCAAATACTTCAACAGCTCCGCCACCAGTAATCAAAATTCCATCGAACGTGGCGATATTATCCCAAACCTTATTAATAGCACCAACGATTACTTTCATGTATTTAGCGTATTCATTGTCTTGATATCCACTAATATCAATTGTACCTTGGGAATTCGAAACGAAATAACGATTTTTATTCTTAATAATTTCACGTTCAACCTTTTCAGCCGTAGCACGAATTTCTGGCATATCACGATTGATAGCTTTCCCAATATTATCATGTACCTCATTCATTGCCATTGCAACTGTTTTTCGATTTGCAAGAACCGGTTTCATCCCTAGTAAAACATCTAAATCAGTAGTGCCTCCACCGATGTCTACAATCCCAATTCGAGCTGGCTCATCATTTGAATTTAATCTTAAATCCGGTCGCTCTACTTTCGTTAGATCCGAACTATAATACATCGAAGTTGGCGTCGCTGTTGGCTGACTCATAATCGTGAAAGTATCTTCCAACACTCTAAATACAACAGTTTTGTTATTTCGTTTTACAGTATGTAATCCCACAAATGTACTTCTTAAATCAGCTTCGTGTTTAGGAATCTGTTTTTCTTCAGCTGGCACACCTACCGTTAATACTAAATCAACAATTTGACCTTCCTCTACTACATCATGAACCATTTCAGCAAGAGCAAATTCAGCTAATAGACGATATGCTTTGTAGTTGTAACGATCGTTTTTGTTGTAAGTAGAGATTGGCATTGTAGCTCGTTTAATACCAGGTCCCCAAACATACTGTTCAGTTTCATGTTTTTGAGACTCGTAAACGTTTAATTCGTTTGCATATTCAACCCAAATTTCGTTATCGCCAACGAATTCCTCAGCATCAGCGATGAAGTTGTCCAATACCATAACTTTTTCCTTACCTTCCACAAGACCCTTTACCTTTGCATTGCCTAAATCCAATGAAATTGCAACCACTTTATTCATTTTACATTCCCCCGTAATCCTTTATTCATCAACGATTGTCGTTGTTTGTAATACAAATATACTACATTTGTATTACAATGTCTAGTGGTTTCTCTAAAAAGTATTACTTTTGTACTATTTTTGTATTACAACATGCCTTTATCGTTGTTATATCAAGGTTTCAACTGAAATAGGCAAATAAAAAAAAACCAGAGAACCCAATTCTCTGGTTTTTAAATCAAGCCCATGGTTTATACCATTTCTTTTTCACTGACTTCTCACGTTCTAATCTAGTGCCTAGTTCCTCTGTACTCTCTATCATTTTTTGCTGACCTTCATTCACCTGATCCAATACTTTTTCAAGTATCTGTTTAGTTTCTTCTGATTGCCCAGCCTTCAATTCTTCAACTGTATTTTCAAAAAGACGTGTCAATTCATTCATAGACTTTTGAACTTCGTCCCTTACAGCATTTTGCACTTCTTCTCTAACTATGCTACGCATCAGCTCCGCTACGAGCTGTGTTTGTGCGTTATCGTTTGTTGTTATATCAGCACTTGTAGCCGCTACACTATGCTGAGTATGTTCTATCTCTGTTTTAGCTATGCTTCTATCATGCTCTATTTTCTCCATCACCATAGCAACAGCGACAGATAGAGATACATTAGTTTCCTCACGAACACTTTTAATTGCTCTTAACACCCGTACATCTTCACCTGTATATAAACGTGTATTTCCATCTTTGCTGAATTCGTAGCCATTGTCTTCTAATTCTCTACTATACTTATTTACCGTACTTACTGCTAACTTTGTACCTTCAGCGACTTCGGACGTTTTTAAAAACTGTATATTTACAACCACATCTTCCTCCACTGTATCACCTCCATGTAACCTCGATAGCGGGCGTGTAGTGCTTCTATGTTCCACTCTAGCATTCTTCTATTAACTTGTACATAAATCCTTTCAGAGAATAAAAAAGAAGCTCTAACGAGCTTCTACGAACCTTTTATTTCAGTAAGGATTTTCGCATTATCTATTAACCAACCTTCTTTATATACCATTTCTAATTCTAAAAGAATCGAATTCTCACTAGCGATGCCTTCCACGTTCATCGTCTGATATACGCGTGTTACGATCGTAGCTTTATCGGATTTCACTGGACTATAATACACATCAACTTTATCCACCTTAGAAGATACATTTACTTTACCTTTTTTATCTTGACCAGAACCAAGAGGCATCAGCTTCGCTTTCGCTTCTTTTGTAACATAAGAATCAATGTCGCCAATCCCTTTTCCGTTCTCCCATGTAAACATAGCTTCCGTAAATTCTTTAGCAAAGCCAGTTACTTTCTTTTCCGTGTTATTCGTCTTCGCTTCCAACTCTGTTTTCAACCCTTTATTTTCCCGCTCTAGCGCTTCATTATGCGATTCTGAACCATTTAACCATGCATAGAGCCACACATTCGCTACGAGCGAAATACAGAGCGTTATAGCCATTCCTATAAAAATCTTTTTCATCCTAAAATTCCTCCTTATTGAACCCGTCCATATCCGTAGATTTTAGATTTCCAATAATCTTTATTTAAATCATCATATTTAATTCCTGAGCTATTACTGTTATACATTTGGCCATTTCCTGTAACAATCCCAACGTGAGAAATAAAGGCATGGTCCGAAGTTCCAACAAAGAATACCAAATCACCCGGTTGCACATCTTTTTCCTCTACGCGCTGCGTTGCTTTATATTGTTCTTGAGCCGTCCGTGGAAGATTGATATTTGCTTTACGATACGACCACATTACGAGCCCGCTACAATCAAAACCAGTATCAGCATCGGCACCAGCCCACACATATGGCCACCCTTGGAATTTTATCGCTTCATCCATAACAGTTTTAAACATACCGCTTGCCATAACATTCGGATCCGCTACGGCACCGCCTGTCTGCAAGGATTCCAGATTTTTCGTGACCTTATCCGCGTAAGTGAAATCCCCATAGCAAGCATTTTCTTTGGCCCTAAAGTTGCTGCTGTCTCCACCGCATACATACTGTCCAGGGAATTTTGCCATTCTATCTCGACTGAAAGCCGTAGCGGTTTCTTTTGAATATACACCGCCATTATCTTTCACCCATGGAAGCCAGCCCCTGCCAAAATTATAGGCTTGAATGATAGTTTTCAAGTCTGTAATGCCATTCTGAGACGCTACGTTTAAAACATCCTGCCAATGCCGTACACCTTGCTGTATACTCGCCACGGGGTCGCTAAGGGCACCCGGTTTCAATCCAGCGGATTCGCTACTTTGCATAACGTCCGCCAATGTTCCTCCGCTTTCTTGTTGCATAATTCCTAGTAGAACCGGAATCCATTTCTCTTCCATACCAGTCTCTTTTACATATTGCGTCACCACGGGCTCCCAGCGAAGCACTTCTGCGGAGACCTTCGGCTTCGCTCCCTGATAACTAGGACTTCCTCCGGAACCACCACCAGGTACAAAAGCAAATATCACTACAAATATCACTGTAAAAACAGAAAGAAGTGCAATGAACACCTCTTTCCAATAACGTGCAACTAACAATCCAGCTCGTACATACATTACGCTGTTGCACCTACCTTTTTACCGTACAACTTCTCATACTGTTTCGGATTGATCAGTTTTAGTTCAGCTGGTGTGAAATCTACTTTCATATACACACGTTGGTTTCCAGCGATAAAAATTCCCTGACCTTGCTTTTTCTTAAGTATGATTTGCTCTTCTTCTTCAGATAATCTGAGAATATCGTATTCTTTTAAGTCTTTTATATCGTTTCCTTGAAGTCCTAATACAAGCATAAACATACTGTTATTAATAATCGCTTTTCCGAAGTTCACACCATCCAGAACAATAAAGAAGTCTGATGGCTGCTGTGTCGCAACTACGGCCGTTCCCTCATATTTTCTGATACGTTTGTACACATCTAGCAAGAATAACGCTGACGCTGGACTACGCATTAATAAATGCGCTTCATCTACAATTAACTCTTTCTCAATTTCTTTATCCATCGTAATTTGATCCCACAAGAATGATAGAATGTTAAACATACAAACCGCTTGTGCATCTCCACCTTGAGCTAAATCCTTGATATCAAAGACAATAATTTCATTATCAAGGTCCACATTCGTATATCCGTTGAACATTTTAGAGTTCGAACCCTCTACATACATACGAATAATTTCTCTAAAATCAGCTAATTTTGCATATGTCGGAGCATCTATTACATTGAAGAAATCTTGTAAAATAGGGACATCATGAACACCGATTTTTGTGAAATCTGTTTCATTCGTTATATTTTTCGTTTTATATGTTTCAAATATTGCACGTTCTAAAAAAGCTAACTCAAGCACCGTCATATCGTTTTTAATCATTGAGAAGAAGATTTTTAATCTTTGAATCTTCGTAAATAGAACACCATTTCCTTCAGCTTCAATTGCTTCAGAAACATCAAATGGATTAAGAATATGATTTGTCGCATTTGACATACGAATCACTTGGCCACCAATTTTTTGAACAACTTCTGAAATTTCTCTTTCTGGATCAATTGCATATATACGTTTTTTCTTTTTTCCTAAATAGAAGTTTCGTAACAACTGTTTGATTAAAAAGAAACTTTTACCTGAACCAGTCGAACCAAACACACACATATTTCTAGATGAATATCGCTCACGATCATACGGATCAAGCAAGACTAGATTATCTGTATGCATATTGTGACCAAATACCATTCCGTTCCTTTCAAAAAGCTCGCTCTCATCAAATGGAATTAAACTACTAACAGCACCTGCTTGCATATTTTGATATGTGTACTCTGTTAACTCTGGTTTTACCATTGGTAATACAGAACGGAAACCTTTCAACATATTATCGCGAGGTATATAGGCTGTAATACCAGTCTTCCAAACGATCCCTTGCAATTGTTCAGTCAGTCGATTTAACTCTTCTAAAGAACGTGCTTGAAGTTGAATATATGTATGAACCATAAAAATCGTCTTGTTTTTACTGTCCATTAGCGTTTCTAACAGCTTTTCAGCACTCTCTAGCTTCTTCTGTACATCTTTTCTTCTACTAGGCTTTAAAGGCTCTTCTAATCGCGCTTCTAGTTCTCCAATACTTTTATCTAAATGTGATTTCATTTTGTCGGAGCCAATCGGCTGTAAATGTGTAGAAATATTGATATTTCCACCGAATCTATATAGTTTACCTAGCCAATTTCCTTGCGCTTGATTAGGATAATCAATCACACAGAATGTACGAACAAAATTATCACCAAATTGTATATAATCCCGTTGTTCTTCAATGAAACTAGGCGAAATTTTATCTTTAATATCCGTACAATTGCCAAGGTACTCTTCAAGTTCACACGGTTTCTTTTTAAATTTAGAAACTGTTTCTTTTGTAAAACTAGAAGTCATCAACTCTACCACATTTTCAATCGGTCTATATTGAGATGAAACATAGTCATACATAGTCTGGAAGTATCTTGCTATTTCTACTTCACTTACTTCATTAACCTCTAAACCAATCTCTTCTAAACCGCTTTTTATATGCTTAAATTTATTATCAATACTATTAAGAGCATCATTGTAAGCCTGTTTAGTTACTCCCATGATTTTTTCATCAAACACTACATATCTTTGACGTTGGATCATACTCTGAGATATCTCAATGGAGTGTAAATAATCTATATAACCCTCCAATAGTTCTCTTTTATAAAGATTTGTAGTCATTCTTAGCAAATTTTTTTGTTCTTCCACGTATTTTTTTAAATCTACCGGCTGACTTATAATCTCTGTTTGGATTGGAAAGTGTAACGTACGAAGAAATGATTCGTATTTTTCTAGTGTTTCGTTTAATTCGAGGTTGCTCATCAGTTCTAAATTGAACGATGACACCTTAACAGCTTTAATTACTCTAAAATCATCACTAACGAACACATCACTATCAACAGCTTTAAGCGGAATGAGATCCTGTGCCGATAACTTCAGTTTGTATTTTTTCTTCTCTTCTGACTTTGCTTGTTGCTTCTGTTTGAGATTCATTAATAATTTCATATGTTTCAACTTCCTTTCTGAAGTAGAATGTTTTTTGTCGTGCTAAAAAATTAAAGACATCCCGCGCATGCTTCCAAAACGGTACATTCTCTCGCACTGGTCGGAACCAAATCGCAAAGACAGGAAACAGTAGCATGATGATTGAAATAGGTATTTTTACATAAATGGATGCTGGCGATAAAATCAAAGGAACATCGACAATAACAGCTGGTAAAAGAAACAACGTATCTTTCACCGTTACATTTTTCATTACTTCGAAATCACTTCGAACGTTTCGCGGAATCATATACTCTCTTTTTTCTCTCATTTCGTTATCTCCTTAGTAGAAAAGCACCGTATGAACCGGTGCTTTTACTGTTTTAGTTCAAAATCCACTTGACGATTCCAGATGCTGAAGTTACAAGAACAGCTACGAGTAACGTTGATTTCATATGACCTTTGTATTCACTTTTTTTGTGCCCATCCGTCGTCATTTTGTACATAACACCCAGCGCCATAATTGCAACCGTTGCAATACTCGGCGAGATGACCATGAAAAACGTAGAGATTTTATTAGTTAAGTTTGTAACAATACTAGTTGGATCCCCAGATTCAGCAAACGCCTGTGTTGGCATAAATACGATTGCTGCACCCATTGCTCTTAAGAACCACTTATTCATTTTGATTGATTTCATTATTATCGCTCCTTAGGTTTTATTGGATTAAATTTATTTTATAAGGTTTTATTAGATTAAAAATTAACCAATAAAATTAAGCTGATCGCTTTTGAATGTATTGTTGAATTGCTTGCGCAACAACATCTTTGATTAGTTCGTTCTCTTCAGCACAAAAGATGTCTAAGTTACGTTTTAAAGACATTGGAATGTCTACACTTAACTTTTTCACATCTTTTTTTGCAACCTTCTTTTTCTTCATTTCATTACACCCTCTTTCCCTCGTACCCTCTTTTAATCCATTATAACCTTAAAAAATCCCTAATTCAAGAGGGTTTATGAAGTATTTCAAGTTATCTTTCGACATTATTCTACAAATCGTACGGTAATTGAAATTATTTTTTGGTTTTGATTTTAACGCCCTCCTACTATTTTCTGAGAGAGGGTGAAGTGGCTATGTTTTTATCGTTTTTGAAGTGGATTTTTCCATGTTAAACTTGCGCGCCCAATTGACCGAATAAGGTCTACTATTTCCTTCGATCGGGGTCAGTTGGCACGATTAAACGAACATGGAAAAACGGTAATTGCAAGAGGCAAGGTGGAGATTTTTTGCATGGTTTTCGCAAAAAATACTACCTGGTCTTGTAATTGGCGACGTAAAAAACACCCACTTTCTATATTTCTTGCGCAAATAAGGGTGAAAGTTCTATTTATTTTTGTTTTTCACTTGTATTTTGACCTCTCAGCCGTCTTATACGGTACAGAAATTCATTTATATGATGTATCGCTCTATAAAACTATTAAACAGGTCTTAAAACGGATTCTGGGAGCTTTCATGATGTAGTTTTCCATTGGGATAAAACTATTAATCTTCCATAAAACAAAAAAATCTACTTTTTTTCGAAATCGAATTAGGACTTTTTAAAAACTACGAAAATAGTAGATTACTCATCTTCAAGATGAGTAAAGAAACAAAAATATAAAATCACCGGAGGAATTTATTTATGAACAAAAATGACTTTTTAACAACCTTACTTACTTCTTTACTTTTAGAAAATGCTGATGCACTGCTGCCAGTTGCATGGGATCTTGCACAGCAACATCCATTTTTAGCTTTAATCTCAGGAATCTGGGTTTTTAAGCAATTTCAAAAGAAAAAAACAAATGATAAAAAAGACGAAACCTTGGATTGACCAGGGTTTTGCCTTTCTTTTCTGATACAAAGTTTATTATTACAAAATGGATGCGCAAGCAAAAAACTTCCAGTTTTTAGGTAAAATAAACTGAAAAACACCCTAATTTGCCCTTATCTCTAACATTTTTGATGTATTATTACACATTTCTAATTTGTAATCGTACTTATACTATTACAAATTGGATACATCCTTACTTTTCGCTTAAATTCAAAAAAGGATTCTTAATAAAAACACCAAATTAAAATCTATCTGTGACATTTTCGGGGTATTATTACGCATTTGAAGCTGTAATAATACATAAATTCCCAATGAAGTTAGGTTCAAACCTCATTTACAGGATGAAACTCTCTAATATCGTTAAAAAATATCCAACTAAATCATTTTTTTAATAAAAACCCCGAAACTGTCACAGATAATAAATTACAACTAATTCCAAATCCTCATTATTTCTCTTCTATTTCCATATTTAAATACCATATTTTATTGTTAAAAATTTAAATCAGATTATAAACGATTACACACATTTTTCTTTTTATGTGTTTTTAACACATATATATTTTAAATCTTTTAAACATTTTCGGACCTTATAAACCCTTATGTACCAAGGGTTTGTGGAGATTATCCGTGACATTTTCGGGGTTATCTGTGACATTTTCGGGGTTATCTGTGACATTTTCGGGGTTTTATCCGTGACATTTTCGGGGTTATCTATAACATTTTCGGGGTTATCTGTGACAAAAATATTTTTTATTTAAATATTGTCACAGATAAAATTTTATTGCATAATGGAACTATCAAATGAATCGGTTGAAAAAGGAGAAAATCGAATGCAACCTATCAAAAGTTCAGGACTAGTAACAAAAGCTAATACATTAATCCAAACAAAATATAAATTAACAACAACTGAGCAAAAGATCTTATTAACTCTAGCAAGCATGATTCAAAAAGATGATTCAGAATTTAAAACTTATACATTATCAATTTCGGATTTTTCAAAATTACTAGGTGTTACTAGCAAAAATAAATACGAAGAATTACGTACGATCACTGCTGGATTAATGGGTAAAACTTTAGAAATCGAATCAGAAGATAAAATCATTCAGACTCCATGGTTAAGCCATGTTACATACCATAAAAGAAAAGGCATAATCGACATGCGATTTGCTAGCGATTTGAAACCATTTTTCTTAGAATTAAAAAAGAATTTTACGTCTTATCGATTAGCTAACATTGCTAAATTAAAGCATTCGTATTCAATCCGTATGTACGAATTGCTAAAGCAATATCAAAAAATCGGAGAAAGAACTTTCAGTTTCGAAGAAATCCTCAAACTTTTAGGTGTTGAAAATTCCAGTTACGCTAGTCATTATGGGAGTTTTAAAGCTCGAATTTTAAACCCTATAAAAAAAGAGTTAGAAAAAAAGACAGATATCAAATTTGAATTTGAAGAAACGAAAGTAGCGAGAAAAGTAGTTAGTCTCCGCTTCATTATTCAAAAAACAGAAATCAAACTACCGACTCAACAAGAGTTTAAAGCTCTATCTTCAATTAAACCGGATATAGAAATTGTGCGAGAACATTTAGCGTCTTGTGATTTATCTGTATCAGATGAAGTAATTCACGGCTGGTTACAAAACAGAAACATAGATAAAGTTATGGAGGTCTTACATTTCGCAACCCATGAGAAAAGTATAAGGAACCCTACTGGATTTGCTATATATGCTATTAAAAACAACCTTTCAACTGAAGACTTAAAGTCTACTGTTGCATCAGCCAAAACTGAAACAAGAAAAGAACTGGTCCCAGATTGGCTTCATGAACAAAAACGAGAAGAAGAACAGGCGCAAGAAGAAGCTCAAAACGTAGCAAACGAAAAAGACAATGAAATGTCAGAAGACGAGCGCAAACAAATAGAAGAAGACGAGCGTAGACGACTAGATGAAGTATTACAAAAACACAAAAGAACAAGCTGATCAATCAGCTTGTTCTTTTTTTATTTTTTCACGTTCTTTGTCAGTTACGATGTAATTTCTTGATACTACATCTACACGGCTATGACCTAAAGCAAGACTCACTACCATTCGACGTAGTTGCTCTTGGCTAAAACTATTTTTATATTTATTGTTTTTATTGATTCTTTTTGCCTCATTACGTAACCTTTGTACAATTTTCTCTTTATTACTACCCTGAATTCTTAAATGGTCCGCGATATAACGTTTTAATTCACTTTTATTTTTACCTTTCAACTGATCATATACATTTTGTGCATATGCCTTACGAAAAGAATGTGTATTAAACCGACTTTTCTTTTCATAGAGCTCTGCTCTTTCTGCTGCTAATTTCACTTCCTTTTGCATCACCTTATCAGATTGAGCAATACTTAATGATTTGCCTTTTGAATCCTTCATTTCAAAGATGGGTGCCCCACCTTTTTTATTTTCGACCAACGGTCGCAAAAATTCTACGGCTGTATTAGAAAGACGTATTCTTCTTGTAAAAGCATTTTTATCTTTATTAAATGTAATAATCCCTTTCTCAAGGTCCACATCTTCAGCCTTTAAACGAAACAGTGCTGAAACCCTAGAGCCAGTTAATTGTTGGAGCTCTGCTGCGGCCTGTACAACCGATTCATTTATAACCCCTAGTGATTTATCCCCTTTAAGCTTTGCATCTTCTAAACTGTCTTTTAACGATGCTCTGACGCTATTTGCTTCTCCCCATGTAGCTTTTTTAGCTGTAATATCCTTCTTAGAACGAACAACGCCACGTTCTTTCAGAGAATCTAATCTTTCCGTTTTCAAACCAGTACGGATCACTATGTTCTTCCCTTTATCTTTACCCAAACACCCTGTATCTTTTACAATTTCACGCGCTTTTTCAACCGCGTGAACCATTTTATGAAGTTCTGCACCAGATAAATCATCTTGCTCATAACGATTAATCAAATGATCAAAATATTCATCTATGATTTTCGCTTTCCAAAAGTTAGGGTTGGCCATTTTACTCCCATGTTTTTGTTCAATCCAACGGGCCATCCTTAAAACAGCTTCTTGATAGGTTGTATTTTTATCATTCACTAATCTTTTCTTTCTACCAACCTCAAACACTTTTACTATTTTTTTCTCATAATTTTTCACCCAAATCCCTCCCTCAATCGGTAATTATTTAGAGAGATAGTACCCGAAAAAAATAAAAAAAGGGCAAAAAAAGCGCGTTTTTGCCAATGCAAAAACGAAGGACCTAACTGATTTCCACTATCGGTTTCCTTCTTCCGGAAGGAACCCGATAGTAAAAACCAATCCGTATGCACTTCGTCATCCGTATTTTCTTCATTGTGCCCACCACATAGTAGTAACTTACGCCGCCCCCTCGCTTCTCGGCTGCTCTATGTAGTTACAGACGCATTTCATACGCACCACGCAATCTCAACATTGCGTGACCTAGTTTGTTACCAGCAAACTAGCTGTTGAACAATTATTTTACGAGGGTGCCTATCCCTGCATTGCCTTTCGGCATGCTCATATTGAGCGACACAAATCCAAAAAATCCGAAGTGATTCCAGTACACACAATCCTTTTCTTTCCACGCGTGACACTACGACTGCTGCGTTCGTGTCAACTTGTTCTTAAAGTTTCATACTTCAACTTGTGCATGTTCCTGGTCTACAATTTCTTACTACTATTTGTTTCTTATCCCATTTTTCACAGCTCCTTTTCTATGTTTTTTGTTAGTAATGCACGCTTTTTTATTGTTTTATCTCCTCCCTATTTTTTAATTTTTAACTCAAACACCATTGATGCAAGTTCGGACACAACAGAGCCCCATTTTTGGAGGTGGAACCTCCGCTGCACCTTATTATTTTATTGGATTTCCTAAGCTTGTCGCACGCGACTGCTTGTTAACAGTGGGTTATCCTTTTTACAGGGTTATAAAAGTTATTTGGGTTAAATTTTTGTGTGTAAATTGTAATCTATATTTGAAAAATATGAAAAAAAGAGCGAAAGTGGTTTCACTGAACTGAACCCCGAATAGT
>NZ_BPLI01000087.1:0-1845 GCF_019656175.1 Bacillus sp. BML-BC051 | reverse complement strand
TTTTTTTTCAAGCTGATTTTGTTATACGAATTCCTTAGATGTCTCCTGTTATAGAATCCTGTTGTATACCATATACATTTCTATCATGGTGCGGTTTTCGGGTTCTCGTTTGTTACTGGATTAGCAAAAAAACTGTATAAAATCTTGCATACTCCCAGCGTGGTTTTTTTCCGAAATGCTGGCGATACCCCATGCCCATCAACTTAAGAACGAAAACAAAATGAACTTTCGTTCAAACAAACTAAAAAACACGTAATGTACTTTTGGTATTGAAAAGTACACACACCAAATAAACTCTAACGAGTTTCATTTTAAAAATTATGCAGCTTTCTTTTGTTTTCCAAACCCATTATACTCATAGACAACACCCATAATATCAAAGATAGTTTTCTTCTCATATCGATGAGATTTCCGTCCATTCTTCTGTAGGAGGTCGAACAAACGGATTAAAATCTTTGTTAGATTTTGGGTGTTTCTCTGTATCGCTTGATATAACAGCGATACATGATCTTGAATCATCCCAATGGCTTTATATTCACTTAATTCTCTTTTGTTCTTTTGCAAAAGAAGTTTACGCATCTTAAACATCGTAGAAGAACAGATAAAGATGGCAATAAGTCTTCCATACACATGACATTCTAATCGCTCTTTTTTGATAGTTTGCCAATGATGAATTTGAAATAAGGATTTCCACGTTTTAAAAATAATTTCTATTTGCCAGCGAAGGGAGTAAAAGTCATGTATTTGTTCCATCGGAACAACTCCTTCAGGCGTATTTGAGACATATATGTTGATACCCGTTAATCGTTTACTCTTTTCTGAAAATGTAATACCCTTTTTACTTTCAGTGTAACTTTGTTTTTTTCTACGTTCCTGTATCTGTTTGTCTGTTAAACGATAGATAATTACACGTGTGAATAGTTTTTGATTCTTTCCAATGTAAGCTTCTTTTATTTCGTATGTTTGACCGGGTTTTAAATTGTTCATAATATGTTCTAAATCAACTTGGATATACTGTGATTGCTTTTTTACGGTTCCGTTTCGAAAGTATTCTGGAAACGGATTTTTTACATACACGGTATGGTTTAATTTTAATCTGGATATATAATAAGCACCTCGTTGATCCATTTGATCTAAGTCTTCTAATGAAAAATAACCTAAATCACGGATACATAAATCGCTTGGACGTAATGTGTCTAAGCATTCTGTTCCAAAGGTCTTATCATTATTTTTTCCTGGACCTATCTGAAAGTTTAGAAACTGTCCGCTATGTAAGTCATATTCTAATTGAATCTTGATACCCGCTGTTTGTGCACAACCACCTGATCCAGGATATACATGGGCTAAATGTTTTGGTACTTGGAAAATCGTCGCATCTAAAATACGAATTCGTTGAAAATACGTGAGCGCCGCGCTTGAAATGGCCGATGTTTCACAGATTTTACTTTTCCATAATGCCGAAAAAATATATTTCAAAAATTCAACCGCTTTTTTATCAAAGCGTTTATTGAGTCCTTCTGGACTCATAAGAGTGCCTGTGGCCGCATGTAATTGACTGCATAGTCGAACAAGCGAGTCACTCGCTGTACGTTGACTTACCCAAATACATATGGTAGCTAATTCATTTCCAGAAAACTTTCGTTTTCTTTTTACAAAACCTAATTCTTTTGCGAGTTCTTCCAAAAGAGAAGGGGTTAAATGACGATACAGTTCTTCAGAAAATAGTTGTAATTCATCTTGAATCGAAAGATTCATAAAAAATGTCACCCTTTCTAGCTAGCTTTTTAGAAAGAATAACGTTTTTTGTCACTTGGGGGTAGTGAAAATTCTTAAGTTGATGGGCAT
>NZ_BPLI01000086.1:0-9552 GCF_019656175.1 Bacillus sp. BML-BC051 | reverse complement strand
CTCTTTATAAAGAGCGCGTAAATGAACTAAATAGCCATACTGATTTACAACAGTCGCTACGCTACGTTGCCCTTCATTTCCTAGATCAGAACTGGGTAAATCACTTAGATGCGATGACCCACTTAAAAGAAGGCATCGGGCTAAGACAATATCAACAAGAAGACCCTACTCGTCTTTATCAAAAAGAAGGTTTAGATATCTTTTTATACACATATGGTAATTTCGAAAAAGAAATGTGCCGCTATGTTGCAAGACATTTAGGTGTTCCTGAAAACGTACAATAACGAGGTGAAAGATTATGTTATCATTCCTAAAAAGAGCTAAGAAAAGCGGAAAAGATACGACTGTCTCTAGTAATCAATTATTCGGACAAGAAGAAACAAATACTGAAAATAAAACTGTAAAACCAACGCTTTACTTCCACCCAAGCTGGGGTGCAGTAGCACAAGAACAAAAATACATTTATCAATTTTTACATAAAGAACTAACACCTTTACAAGAATATCAAATTTCTTTATCTGGAATTGAGATTGAAAAACGTGATAATGGTTATGACGTAGCTGTATTTATTCGTAGCACTGTTCCGAAACCAATTTCTTTCGAAGAGGTTACATTAATCCTTCTAAATAGAGAGGAGAAATTATGTGCTCGCAAAACATTTAACCTTTCTGCATTAGGAGATATTCCTGCAAATGTAAATATGCCATTCATCTTTACATTTGAGCAAGAAACAATTACAGATGCTGAATTATCGCAAACAGATTGGGAATTAGCATTTGAACTTGAAAGTAAGCATGCATTAGATTTAGATCCATCTTGGGAAGCTCAGTTACCTGAAGCAAGCAAAGAAGCTTTACGTAATTTCGTAGACAATTTAACACCTCCAAATGATGGTGAAATTAACTTCCTAGGTCTGCAAGCTGCAAAAAAAGAAAACGGTGATTTACATACAACGCTTCTTATTCGTAACGGTTGCAAAGACAACATTCAACTAGAGCAACTTCCTCTTCATATTGAAGATGCTTCAGGTGCAGTTGTTGTGAAGGGTGCTTTCACATTGCCGAATCTTGAAATTAAAGCGAACACTACAAAACCGTGGTCATTTGTCTTCCCTGCTTCATCTATATTAAAAGAAGATATGGATTTATCTTCTTGGAAAGCGTTTGTACCACAAGACTAATAAGAGAGGCTGCTTCCAAAGCAGCCTCTCTTATTCTTTTTCATACAAAAAGCCTGTTCAAAAAGATGGTCATCACACCTCCTTGGACAGGCTTTTCCTTTATGTAAAATTTACTTCGTTACTAATAAACGTTCAATATGATATTCAGCTTCTAACTTGCACATTTCATCTACGTGTTTCACTTTATCTTTCTTTAATTGCTCTACTTGCTCTTCGCTCGGCTCTTCATTAATAAGCTCGTTAATTTTTTCATTCACTTTCACCGCTAACGCTTGATGGAAATCTGGATGTTCTTTCAACTCATCATCTACTTTATTGATCCAAGTTGATTTTGTGTATAAATATTGTTTCCACTGTTCAACAAATTGCTGCATATCAAATTTTTCTTCATTCCATTCAATTTCTTTCATATACTTCTCAAAAGAAACAACAATTGATCGCGTAATCCCGATCTTCACTCCATGTGGTAACTGTTTGTACATCAAATATTCCCTCCAGCTTAAAGCTCTTCCTTCTGAATATAAAGGAATCTCAAAATTCATATACCTTATTATAATAGCACATTGCTAATCTAAGATGTTACTATACTGTGTAGAAAATCAATTGTCAACAAACGTTAAACATCTAGATATACAAATTTCATATATGAAAAACAAAGGATAAATAATAAAAACTTTCACACCCTACAAAGCATTCTGTGTGAAAGTCCTTATTATTACGTCGCTTCAGTTTCCGAAAATTGTAATTTCTCTTTTTGCTCATCATTCGCCAACGTCACTATCGTCTTTTCAACATGCGGATGTACATGTTCTAGCGTCACACTCGCACCCGCTTTATCCGACTGCTCAACAAAGTTTAACAACGCCATAGCTCCTGATACATCCATATAGCGCACATCTTTCATACGTAAAACAACCGGAGACTTTACGTCTTGTAACGCATAAAAAATACGATCCACTGTTAAAAAAGAAAGTGGGCCTTTAATTTTATACGTCGCTCCCTTTTCTTTTACAATAGAAGCTTTACGTTCTTTACATTTCACCATATATATAATGAACGAAAGAATAATACCGAACGCAACAGCAATCATTAAATCAAACTTCACTGTGACAACCATCGTGACAAGCATAACAATGACATCACCTTTTGGTGCTACATGCATTTTCTTCATGCTTTCCCAATCAAACATGCCAATACCAGTTAAAATTAAAATACCTGATAATACAGCTAGTGGGATGTATTGTACGACTGATCCAAGTCCCATAATGAAAATAAATAATATAACACTATGCATACTTGCTGAAAGCGCCGTTTTACCACCGCTTCTTATATTCACGATAGACCTTACAGTCGCACCTGCCCCTGCTAATCCGCCAAACAATCCGCTCACCATGTTACCAATACCTTGTCCGACCAGTTCTTTATTACTTTTATGACGTGTACCCGTCACATTATCCATTACAACCGATGTTAACAACGAGTCAATCGATCCTAATAAAGCAATACTAAGCGCTGGTAAAATAAGTTCTGCGATGCCTGTTCCACTTAAAGATGGAATATGAAGCGTCGGCATCGCTTCTGGAATCGTCCCGATCTTCTCAATCACCTTATTTAATGACAGATTGCCGATAATCGGCAACTTCACTGTAAGCCCTTCTAACGCAGAAGAAAATAAAGGAAGCAAAGCAGTCACACCGACTAATGCAACTAAACTAGATGGAATAGCCTTAATCCATTTTCCAGAAACAATCATTACAATAATCGTTAATACTACGAGTAGAAAACTATTTTGCACATGCTTTATTTCACCTAAAATAATAATTAATGCGATTCCGTTCATAAATCCTGAAACGACAGGATACGGAATGTACCTCACGTAAGAGCCAAGCTTACATATACCGAATAAAATTTGAAACAGTCCCGCCATCATAAAGGCTATAAAACTCGCCTCTAATCCGTGCGTCGCAATAACGCCTGTTGCAATAACCGTAATCGGTCCAGTTGGCCCCGTAACTTGCCCCGGTGTACCACCAAACAACGCCGCGAATAAACCTGCAAAAATCGCACCATACAATCCAACTAGTGCTCCCTCAGACGTTCCCGTTGCAGCAATACCAAATGCAATGGCAAGTGGCAACGCAACAATCGCAACAGTAAAACCAGCTAAACATTCCTTTGCTATTTTTTGAAACATATAAATAACCACCTTCACATTAAGTCCACGTTCCATTGTACACCTAAAAGAATATATTCGTTAGCCCACTTTTTACAGTATCGTGACGTAAACGCATTCAATTATAAGCCTCGCCTTACCTTTGGAAACTATTATAACTATGGTATAATGAACAAATTAAATCTTTTATTATATATTTGGAGGCACTATGCTAACTTTTGAAGAAAAATTATCGATTATTGAATCTTTCCCTGAATTAGAAAGAAAGAACGTATCATTAAAACGCGTGAACTTTCACTTTGAAGAAAGTCGTTTAGATAAAAAGAACGTTGTATATCATTTACATCCAAACGGAAACGGATTTGTATATGCAAATGGTATTAAAGGTTATAAAACGGATGATAAAGGTATGATTAACATCCGCGAGTTTTCAGCAGAAGAGTTACGTTCAGTAATTGAGCAATCAATTGAACTATTATCACAAGAAGAAATCGTTGTTCCTGCAGAACCTGCAA
Source organism: Bacillus sp. BML-BC051 (assembly GCF_019656175.1). NCBI lineage: Bacteria > Bacillati > Bacillota > Bacilli > Caryophanales > Bacillaceae > Bacillus > Bacillus sp. BML-BC051. The sequence continues at coordinate 5,684 of NZ_BPLI01000086.1, read as the reverse complement.
AAGAAGAAGAATGGCATAACGAAGACGGTCATATCCTTACTCTTATCTCAGAGGATGATATGTGGAACGTGTACGCTGGTGTAAACTTAGACGGTACATTCAACTCTTATCCAGAAGCTGCGGAATACCTTGATGAAGAAGGTTTTTCACGTAAATAAAAATAGAAAGTGGGTATCCCCCACTTTCTATTTTTTTGCCCCTTTTAAAGACTCTCTCAACACAAACTTTTGTAATTTTCCACTCGCATTACGAGGCAGTTCATCCACAAATAAATAATGACGCGGACGTTTATAATCTGCTAATTCATCACTATTTTTACAATATAATTCCAATTCTTCTTCTGTAATCGCTTCATCTTTCTTTACAATAACAGCCACAACACGTTCTCCCCATAATTCATCTGGCTCACCAAGCACCGCAACATCTAATACACCAGGATGACTATGAAGGAAATCTTCAATTTCACGTGGATAGATATTAACGCCTCCGCTAATTACCATATCATCCACACGATCTGCGACGAATAAATAGCCATCTTTATCGAAGTAACCTAAATCACCAGAGTGATACCATCCTTTATACATCGATTTTACATTTGCTTCTTCTCGGTTATGATAACCAGCCATCATAGTTGGCCCGCGCAAAATAATCTCCCCTACTTCATAAGGAGGTAATACATCATCTGGTTCTGCTGGTGCATCATCGCTTGGTTTTACGATGCGGATTTCATGACTAAAGCATGGTGTTCCCGCTGAACCTGCTTTCGTAATTTGATCTTCTTCTACGAGAAACGCAACAACTGGTCCCATTTCTGTCATTCCGTAAATTTGTACAAGATCAATATAAAGACGTTCTTTACATTCCTTCACTAGCGCTGGAGCCATCGCCGCTCCTCCATATATACCAATCTTCATCGATGTTAAATCGTACTGTGTTAAATCTTTTTGCAGTAACATATTCCACATCGTCGGTGCTGCAAAAAACGTCGTAATCTTCTCTTCTTGAATCGTATGTAATACTCTATCCGTATCAAAGTGATGTAAAATAACATTCTTTCCACCCACTTGAATGCGCGGAATGATCCCAGCGTTTAACTCACCGCAATGATATAAAGGCGCAACTACAAGCCCCACACTATCTCTATTATATTTTATGAAATACGTACAAATCATACTATGCTCAGTCATTTCACGATGGCGATGTAGTACGCCTTTCGGATGACCAGTCGTACCACTCGTATATAACATAGAACAATAATCCATTTCATCGACTTCAATGTCTACTTTTTCAGCTGATGCTTCATTTACTTTTTCATGGTAAGAACTCGCATAGGAAGGTGTATCGTCTTCTACATACCAAAAAGACGAATTTGGAAAATCTCGTTCAATGATAGCAACTGTTGATTCAACCGCTTTTTCAAAGACTACTACTTTCGAGGCTGCATCTTGAAGGATATACGATAATTCTTTTGCTTTTAAACGGAAGTTAATCGGGTTAAAGATTGCCCCAATTTTCGCACAGGCTAAGTAAACGTTTACAAATTCACGGCAATTATATAAGTAAACAGATACAGTATCTCCCTTTCTTACCCCTTCTTTCAATAGTGCTTGCGCCGTTTTATTTATTTGCTCATCCCACTGTTTATATGTCCAGCGAATGTTTTTTTCCGGCTCTACTAACGCCTCTTTATTCGGATACTTACCAACAGCTAAATCAAATATTCTCCCTATCGTCATGTACATGCCAACAATTTCCCCCTTTTCTCTTTCATAAATCTATCATTTCGTCCATAAGTAGACATTGTCCTCTAATGATTTGACTAATTTTTCTGATTATTATCGACATAGTTTTACAAACAGTGTGATCTATTGGTAAATGAAATTAAAGTAACTTACTCACAACAATATAAAAAAGAGGCTATTCCAAATCGGAACAACCTCTTTCTTCTTATACAAATAGCTCTTCTAAAATTTTCAGTTTGTCTTCTGTATATTTTACGAAACCATCGTTATATGATTTTGGATCTTTCGGATTTGCGAAGTGCGTAATTGCACCTGTCTTCGGATGAACAAACTTACTTGATGCACCACAGCCAAGTCCGATAATTGATTGAACTTCTTCCATAATAACAATGTTGTAAATACTTTCTTGCGTCGGCATTGCATAACCAACGTTCTCTAAGTTACCTAAAATGTTCTTTTGACGATATAGGTAATATGGTACGTAATTATGCTTTTGCGTCCACTCTTCTGCTTCGTGCATCATCGCTGTAATTTCTTCGCGACCTGCTACTTTATATTTACGTTTGTTTTGCGTCATTTCAGAAGCACGTTTGAATGATAACGTATGAACTGTTAACGATTCTGGCATTAACTTTTCTGTCTCATCTAACGTATGCTTGAAGATATCTAGCCCTTCACCAGGAAGACCAATAATTAAGTCCATATTAATATTGTTCATTCCCATTTCACGAGCTAAGTGATACTTCTCAATTGTTTCTTCTACAGTATGGTGACGTCCAATTGCTTTTAATGTTTCTTGATGGTATGACTGCGGATTAATACTAATACGGTCAATGTTCCATTTATTTAACACTTCTAGCTTCGCTGGCGTAATTGTATCGGGGCGACCTGCCTCAACTGTTACTTCACGCACATTTTTTACATCTGGAAACGCTTCATACATTTCTTCATATAGCATATCCATCTCTTCTGCTGTAATACTTGTTGGTGTACCGCCGCCATAATAAATCGTCGTAACTGTTACACCTTTTTCTTTTAAAAACTTACCAATTTCACGAACTTCATAATGTAAACCACCTAAGAATGAATCAACAGAGCCTTGGCGTCCGTTAATTGCATAAGCCGGGAATGTACAATATGCACATTTTGTTGGGCAGAATGGAATACCGATATAAATACTTACTTCCTCTTTCAAACGGTATAAATCTGGAACTACCGCTAATTGGCAATCCACAATACGCTGAAGAAGTTCAATTTTCTCTTCATGAATTAAATAGCTTTCACGAAGTTCTTGATGTGCTTCTTCTTTTGACATACCATTTTGAAGCATTTTATGAAGAAGTTTTGTCGGACGAACTCCTGTTAAAATGCCCCAGCTTTGCTCAAGACCAGTTAACTGCTGAAGAACAGAAAGATATACATAAGAAACAACGTGCTTCACTTGCTTCATACGCTCTTTCTCATCTGTGAAAGCAGATAAATCTTTTGCGAATGTTTCTTCATACACATTTCCAGTAGCAACATCTGTTAAACGAGCAGATGCTTTCACATTCTCTTCAATGTGTATATCAACGATAAGATTTGCTTCCTCTTGTTCAAATCCAATCGTACTATCTTCAAAAAATAAGCCGCCAATATTTTGCAGCGGACGTAAAAAACGATCATCTTGTAACGTTTTAATTGAAATTAACAACATTATCACCTTTTCATTTGCAAACTCTCTTTAGTTTACTTGAAGGGCGTTTGTAGGTCAATACAGAAGGTTTTACCTTATTTCTATATCCTATTTAAAACAAACTGAATATTGGTTTTTCACGAACTTTTCCTAGTTGTATAGACATTAGAATATGCTCTTGTTACAATCTAGAAGGTATTAGTACTTGCTACTAATTTAAAATACACCTAAAGGAGGACTGTTAACACGACATAGATACTATAACGTGTTAAAAAACAACTATGAAAAAAAGGTTTTACAACATTTTAGCACTATCTTTGGCATTACAAACATTTATAGCACCTACCCATTCATTCGCAGAAAATATAGAGAAAACTGCGGAATTTTCTATTGATGAACAAGCTTTAAAAAGCATTGAAGAACATGCAAAGCAGCATAGACATGACGAAGAAAACGACCTTGAAATCTCGGGTGAATATCTTCTCCACTTATCAACAAAACTTCCACTATACGATACAAACGACTTAAAAACCAAAACAAATATTGAAATTACTGAACCAATAATAAAGGCAACGAAGAAAAAAGGGAATGCATATTACGTACAAACTACATCCCGTTCTGGTTGGATTAATGAGGACAATAATAGTTTAGAAGTACAAGAGATTCATAAACTCTCAGGGCAAAAACTAATTGTGAAAGACGAAACATCAGTATATTTATTCCCTTTCCAATCGTTTAAAGAAGAAGCGACATTACAGCCACAAACAGTAGCTCCTACTGAACAAGCTGGGAATTGGTTTAAAATTCAAATGAACGGAACTGAAAAATGGATTTATGCACCTTCAGCTACATTTGAAGGTACGAAAGCATCATTATTTGAAAAAACAGGTTCTATCGAAAAAAGAAGCGCAACTTTCTTCAAAACACCATCAAATTTGCCTACAAATAACGTTTATGGTGTTACGTTTAAAGAAATGATCGTTCCAAAAGGGAATGAAAATATTCGTCCTGGCTACGCAATGGAACCGAAATACATTACAATTCATGAAACTGCTAATACAAGTAAAGGTGCTAACGCGTTGAATCATGCGAAGTACTTAGATAGCCAAGCACGTGGGAAAACTGATCGTTCAGCATCTTGGCATTTTACTGTCGATGATAAAGAAATTTATCAACATCTTCCATTAAATGAAGTTGGTTGGCATGCTGGAAATAAGACCGGAAACTATGAATCTATCGGAATTGAAATTGCTGTGAATAGTGATGGAAATTATGCAAAAGCGGTAGAAAATGCGCGCAAATTAGCTGCTTATTTAATGAACGAATTAAAAATATCTCTAGATCACGTTCAAAAGCATCAATTTTGGAGCGGAAAAAACTGCCCTGCATTTATGATTCAGCGCGGACAATGGGATGCTTTCTTAAAAGGCACGAACGCTTACTATAATGAAAATCGTAAAGATGTTATTCCGCCGCCAGAAGTCCCTCATGAAAAAGACGACATTACAGGCGGGTGGTATGAACAAGACATTCGCCAGTTAGCAGCTAGGAAAATCATGTTCGGTGACGGAAATGGTTCTTATTGGCCAAACCGCCTCGTAACACGAGCTGAGTTTGCAAATTTAATGTCGAGAGCTTTAAAATTACCTGCTGGAAACGCTAAATTTACAGACTTAAATGAAGCACATCCATCTTTAGTAGACGGCATTAATCGTGCCGCTAACGCAGGTATCATTAGTGGCCGTGGAAATAATAAATTTGATCCAACCGCTACAATAAAGCGTGATGAAGCTGTTATTATGATTGACCGTGCATTAGCATATAACTCAATTTATAGAAAAGAAATGAAATTACCATTCATTGACCAAGATTTAGCATACGATAAGAAGGCATTACAAAATGTTTACGCATACGGAATCGTAAAAGGGAACGAACGGAATGAATTCGTACCAAAAGGCACAGCAACACGTGCTGAAGCAGCCGCATTTTTAAATCGAATGCTTAAAGTTATTGAAGCTTAAACAAAAAACTAAAAGGCATAAGAGATAACATTTCTCTTATGCCTTTTATAAAACTATTAGCTATTTTTAATCATAAATCTAAGACGTATCCCTAATAAAACAAGAGCAAAACCAACGAATGGAAGATAATTCATATCATGTCCTGTAGCTGGAAGGCGTTGTGCATGAGACTCACCTTGTCCTTTTTCTGGTAAGGTAGGTTTTTCTTTATCTACATTTTCCATTCCTTCACCTGGCTTCTCTGTT
>NZ_BPLI01000085.1:0-920 GCF_019656175.1 Bacillus sp. BML-BC051 | reverse complement strand
GTGGCGGAATTGGCAGACGCACTAGACTTAGGATCTAGCGCCTTTGGCGTGGGGGTTCGACTCCCTTCACCCGCACTTTTAATAAAATAACTCAAACATGTCTTGCGGAAGTAGTTCAGTGGTAGAATACAACCTTGCCAAGGTTGGGGTCGCGGGTTCGAATCCCGTCTTCCGCTCCAATTTCCAATATGACATGCCGGGGTGGCGGAACAGGCAGACGCACAGGACTTAAAATCCTGCGGTGGGTGACCACCGTGCGGGTTCGACCCCCGCCCTCGGCACCATATGCGCCCGTAGCTCAATTGGATAGAGCGTTTGACTACGGATCAAGAGGTTAGGGGTTCGACTCCTCTCGGGCGCGTTTTCTTTCGGGAAGTGGCTCAGCTTGGTAGAGCACCTGGTTTGGGACCAGGGGGTCGCAGGTTCAAATCCTGTCTTCCCGATAATTGTTTGGGGCCTTAGCTCAGCTGGGAGAGCGCCTGCCTTGCACGCAGGAGGTCAGCGGTTCGATCCCGCTAGGCTCCACCAAAAAAGTTCTTTGAAAACTGAACGAAACAAACAACGTGAAACGTCAATTTTTATTTTTAGATGCTAGACAAACTAACTTTATTGGAGAGTTTGATCCTGGCTCAGGATGAACGCTGGCGGCGTGCCTAATACATGCAAGTCGAGCGAATGGATTGAGAGCTTGCTCTTATGAAGTTAGCGGCGGACGGGTGAGTAACACGTGGGTAACCTGCCCATAAGACTGGGATAACTCCGGGAAACCGGGGCTAATACCGAGATAACATTTTGCACTGCATGGTTCGCAATTGACGGGCGGCTTCGGCTGTCACTTATGGATGGACCCGCGTCGCATTAGCTCGTTGGTGAGGTAACGGCTCACCAAGGCAAACATGCGTAGCCGACTTGAGAGGGTG
>NZ_BPLI01000084.1:0-19425 GCF_019656175.1 Bacillus sp. BML-BC051 | reverse complement strand
GATTCCTCTCTTTTTTATTTATTATTTTTTTCTACTCTTTCTCAGATTAACAAGTAACCACACAACTTGAATAATTAGTGGTAATATAAATGCAATTAATAAAACGATAAAGGCTATTAATTTCAGCTCCGGTGTTTGAGTAACACCGGTCCCATCAGCCTCTCTTAGCCAAATGATAGCTGCCAATATCCCGAAAGTTATAATCCAAAATATGTTACCAATCCACCAATAAATCCATCTTCTCTTCATGCTAGCACCCCTTACATTTACCCTCTGTTAAAAGTAAATTTTCGTTCGTTACATTTATAATGAAATACCTATAAAATTAATTTTGTTTAACTGTATATCTAACTTGTTTAAACGTTACCATTTCACCATCTTTATCATCATCTTCATTCTGTAAAAGTTGAACTCGTGGTTTGTAGTCTGTCCTATGAGCATCCTTGATACCTGTAATATCAAGCTTGTAGGATTCACCATTCTTTATTTTTTGTTCGAATACTTTTGTATTGGCAACATAAATAAAAGTTATTTTATTTTCATCAATGCCTTCAGTCTTAATTTCTAATTCGTTATCTTTTGTAGTAATCGTTGGTGTTAATAATTCAATACTGCCGTCTCCAGTTTCTAAAGAATGTTCTACTATAGTTGAACATCCAGATAATATGATTGTGGTGAATAGAAGTATAGCTAATTTCTGTTTCATAACATCCCCCAATTTCAATTGATTTTTGATTTTGGCATTGCTAGGCTGGTAGTGTTTTATGTAAATGTTTAGCTAACACTCTTTTTAATTGTACCATAATATGTAAAGTGAAACAGGTTATATATCCAATTTGTGGATAATAGGGAAGCTTACTTATGACCGAGAATCAGTATTTTTAGAGTAAGTATATATTTTTTAGAAAGCGGTGTTGCTAAAGGCATTATGAATTGGATATCCAAATATATGATGAAATATAGATAGGAGAAATAACTTATTTTTTATAGAAATTACAATTTTTGTATATTAAAATAACGATAGGGAATAGATGAATTCATTCACTTCGGAGGTAGTTACTTGAACATTAACGAGAAGGCAATTGAAACGTTTGAACAAAATAAATGTGAGGAAGCAATAGAACTGTTTCAACGAGCAGTACATGAATCTAGAGGTGTACAATCTCTCAATAATCTTGCTTGGATGTATTTTTATGAGGAAGAGGATGATGATAAAGCTCTTGAATTAATAAGAGAAGTTGTTAAGTTGAATCCTTCCTCATACTTTCCTTATAACATCTTAGGGGACATTTACATAAAACAAAAAAAGTGGGAAGAAGCGAAAGAAGTATTACAAAAGTCTATTTCGATTCAACCATCGGATGAAGCATTTCACAATGTAGCTGTAGCACATTATAACCTTGGAGAGTTTGAAAAAGCTTCGGAATTTTTCTTGCGAGTTGCAGGGGATTCGGACTACATCATGTATATCTATGTAAAATGTTTAATTGATTTAGGACGAACGACAGAAGCGAAAGAGAAGTTAGATGCTTTTAACAGGAAATCTGATGATTTTGTAGGAGAAATTAATGTAGCAGATTTATACGTTGAGTTGAAGTGCTATAAAGAAGCCATTCAATGCTTCGAAAAGGGATACAAAGAAGTTTGGAAAAGCCCCGATTGGATTGGTAGATTTGTTTATGCTCTATATAAAGCTAATCATTTCACGCGTATAAATGAAGTGATACGGGAATCTATCGAAGCGAAAACAGCAGAAATAGAAGATGTTCAGAATGAAGAAGTAGAAGAAAACTGGACAGAAAAAGATAAGAAAGAGTTAATTGAGGAATATACGGAAGGGAATAATTGTTATAAAACAATGATAGAACGTATCAAATCTGGATATGTTCCAGAATTAGAATTTGAAACGGATTATATAGGGGGTTGCTATTTATTTGGTTGTAAAAGACATAATCATCTTGAATATGAAAAATAAAAAGATTCGACTGTCAAATATGATGGTCGAATCTTTTTATTATAGATCGCTTGTCTAAAGGTACCATCTCAATTGTAATGTGTTAAAGATGTTTCGTCTCATTACATAGGTATATATCCTCTTTAGAGCTCCCTTTTTTAATATTTAAAATATGGAGTGAAATAAAACCAATAAGTCCTATTACGCCGAAAATAAGCCATGGTGTATAGATTCCGTTTAAGTTGGATGTAAAAGATGTACCGGTATAATTACCGATGATAAAACCAAATGCGAGTGATAGTTGATAAAATCCGAAGTAAGTAGCTGTATATGATTCGTTACTGTAATTTGCAATAGTGATATCAGCGTTAGGTAATACGAGTGTTTCACCGATTGTAAATAAAATTACACAAATAAATAGCCAATATGGGTGTTGAAATAAAGGAATGAGTAAAAAGGAAATACTCATTAATAAAACACCGTATTTAATAATCGAAAGTGTGTTGTATTTATGAAATAGTTTTCGAAATAACACCATAAATATGACGCCTGTTATTGCATTTATCGTAATAACTAGTGTAGCAAGTTGGTTGCTATTACTAATGTTTTTCATATGAAGTGGAAGTGCGACAGTAAGCTGAGTAAACATAATATAGAAGAAAATCATAATAAATGAAAACAAAAGGAAAGATTTGTTTTGTAAGATAGTCTGTAGCCCTAATGTAATAGACGTGTTTTCAGTAGTGACTTGGAAGTGATTTTTAAGTAAGTAAAAGATAAGAGCGAATAACAGCATAAGAGATCCTGTTAGAGAAAAAGCATAGATTGGATCGAGTAAGAGTAAGAACCCTCCTGCAATTGGTCCGATTATTGCACCGCAATTAAAACTAAGATTTAAATATGTAAATAAATTTTTTCTCATATGAGCTGGTTGTGAGCCGAATATGGCGCGCGCAGCAGGTTCGTAAAATGCAGTTCCGAAGCCAATAAGTGCAGAAGAAATAGAAATTGTATAGAAATCAGAGTATATTCCTAAAGTGATAAATCCGATTCCTCTTAAAAATAATCCGGCTATCATCATAATGATATAGCCTATTTTGTCAGCAATTAATCCTGAGAATAATGGGATAACTCGTGATGTGATTGTCATAACCGTTAACACTGTTCCTACTTGAACAGCAGATAAATGAAGAAAGGTTAATAGATAAATAGCTAAAAATGCGTATACCGCAAAATACCCAAAAGACATAAAAAATGAAGAAATAAGCATGAAACGTATCGGTATTGAGAAACTTTTCATAGAACTCCTCCTAATATTGTAACCAGTAAAATAATTTAATGGTTAACTATTTTATATTATAATTATACATAAAGTCAGAAAAAAGTAAATTTTAAGAAGAAGGTGGATGGAATTGAATCAAAATGCACCAAATGAACTAGAATATATTCGGGGATTTTTAAATACATGGAAAATACCAAACGATACGAGAGAGCCGATTGACTTGCTACAAACAGAAGAGGATATAAAGCTTTTTATGAACGAATATTTTCATGAAGAGTTTCCATTTCATACGATAGAGGAATTAAAAAGTTTTCGAGAAGACATTCGGATAACAATCGAAGGCGAAGGATCATTGCAAAAGTGGTTAGAGAAATACCCCTTTCATGTACATGTAAAGGAAGATATGAAAGGTATTACATATGAGCCTGTGCACGAAGAGAATGTATATACAAAAGTATTAAGCATTGTGTTAATGTCAATTCAAGAAAATTTGTGGGGGAGGTTAAAAGCATGCCCAGATTGTCGCTGGGTATTTTATGATCATTCGCGAAATGGAAGTAAAAGATGGTGCGGTATGTATGCTGGAGAAACAGGAGGAAGAGCGTGCGGTACGATTGCGAAAGTGAAAAACTACCGAGCGAAAAGAAAAGGAAGATCGGGTTATAATGTGTAATTTATATTAGGGAAGAAAATGGAATGGGGGAATGTAGAGTATGAAGGGTACACAAATGTTAGCTTTAAATAAAAAGTGTTGGGATACAGTTGCGCCATATTTCTTTCAAGTAGATTGTTTACCGAAATACGGCCCGTATACAGCGTCTGAAGATGAGATTCATTTGTTCGATTCAATTAGAAATAAAAAGGTTCTTGATATTGGATGTGGAAGTGGGCATTCGTTACAATATATGGCAGAACATGGGGCGGAAGAGTTATGGGGTCTTGATCTTTCGAGTGAACAAATTAAAACAGCGAATGAAACGTTAAAGAGTTGGAATCCAAAGTTAGTATGCGGAGCAATGGAAGAGGAATCGAATATTCCGAAAGGATATTTTGATATTGTGTACTCCATTTATGCATTAGGTTGGACTTCGAATTTAAGAAAAACATTGGAACTAATTTATTCGTATGTAAAGCCAGGCGGAAGTTTTATTTTTAGCTGGGAGCACCCAGTATATTCAAACTTACAGTATGGTACAGAAGAAATTGCTTTAAAGTCTTCTTACCATGAGGAAACGCCTATTACGTTTGAAACATTTAAGGGGGAAAATGTACAAGCGACATTATATAAGAGAAAAATAAGTACATACATAAATGAGTTAAATAGAGCGGGATTTACAATTGAGAGAATAGAAGAACCTGAACCATCTAGCGTGTTTGATGCAGAATTAGCTGAACCGTCTACGAAATATTATTCGTTATATAAAGCTAGAATGGTACCAACTACTTTTATTATTAAGGCGAGAAAGTAAGTGGTGTTATATAAAGGGGGAGAAAAATGGTCCATGTGAGTATGGTGAAGATTGGTGAAGTACAATCTTCTATAGACGAGAAAATGTATCGTAATTGGGGAAGTATTATTTCAAACATCAAAATATATCCAGAGTATATTGGAGGATTAGCAGGTCTTGAGGATTATTCTCATGCAATTGTTATTTTTTATATGAATGATTTTCAGGAAGAGAATAAACAGTCGTGGGCTAGAAAGCCAAGGGGATTAAGTGATTTTGATGAAAAGGGATGTTTTGCTCAGCGGACAAAGCATCGTCCAAACCCTATTGGAATTACTACTGTTGAAATATTGTCGATTGAAAATAACGTTATGACAGTGCAAGGATTAGACGCTAATGATCGAACGGCAATTTTAGATATAAAACCATATATTGCTGCTTTTGATACAAGAGAAAATGTTCGTGTGCCAGATTGGATGAATAAGTTAATGGAAAATTATTTTTAATAGTAATACAAAAAGCTTTGCGATTCTGAATCGCAAAGCTTTTTGTATTAAATTATACTATACGTATGGTTTTCTTATCTTTTCGGCTGGAAAATATGTTGAAAGAAGTATTTGTGATGTAAATTATCGACAACTTTATTTGCTTGATATGTGCGGTGTTGTTCAAGTCGAAGTCTTTGCTCCATCATTTTTATTGCGTGATCAGATAAACGTAACATTTTACATTTCTCCTTTTCTATAAATATAGGTGACTAATTGGCATCGATTCCATATTTATAATTAAGGAGGCAAAATGTGTAACATAGGCAAAAAGCACCTTCCTCTCCCATTACGCTTACGAGGTTAGCTGTCGGACTCGGGAAGTGAGAGTTTCCCTACTTAAATAAGATTCGCCCCAAGTAGCATGGCTACAAAAATGGTTCCCCCGCTCCAAAATTTGGACTCAGCAAAAGGTTTTATAAAGTAAAAGATAACATAAATAAATTAATTAGTCAAACTATTTGTTGTTTTCTGGTTTTTTTCAAGGAAGGTTAAAACTACACCATCGGGTAATATGATATCCTTTATTTCAATAAAACCATGTTTTTTATATAAAGACAGAGCAGGGGTATTTTCTTTCCCTGTTTGTACAATATATGTTTTGGAAGGGGAGAACATGTCAAATACATATAGTAGTAGTTTAGTTGCAATTCCTTTATGAAAATGATCAGGGGATACTACTAAACGATGAATATCAACTTCCTCTTCATCCATTTTAAAAGAAATAAACCCGGCAAGTGTATCTTCATAAAAATAGCCATAAAAAATTTCATCACATAATTGAATATCAGCTACAGTATCATAAAGACGAGGGATGGCCGTACTATTTATATATTTTGCTTCAATTTCATAAGCGGGTATTTGAATGTTTAAAATAGAAGTAGCAGTGTTGTGAGAAGTTGTAATTAATTTTTGAATCATAGGGTAAAACCTCCTTGTAGGCTATATTTTCATAGATTTGACAAGATTTTTCTTTATTGGATATAATAATTATAATAGTTACATAACAATTTAGTATTAAAAAGAAATACACCATAATAGAAATGGAGGGCTAAAAATGGGATGGATTATCACATTAATAGTTGGTGCTATTATAGGTGCAATTGCAGGTTCTATAACGGGTAAAAATTTTCCGGGTGGTATGTTTGGAAATATTATCGCAGGTTTATTAGGTGCTTCGTTAGGTGGTAGATTATTTGGATCTTTTGGGCCGTCATTTGGTGGGATTCATGTTGTGCCAGCATTATTAGGGGCAATCGTATTAATTCTTATTGTATCATTTGTAGTGAAAGCTGCAAGAAAATAAAGATATAGATCATGATGAAAAGCCCTGAATAAGGGCTTTTCATCATTCGAAGAGGTGGTTTCGTTGGAGAAATTAAATATTAGAAAAAGAGATAAGTTGAAAAAGTTTTTTAGAGAACAAAATTATTTAGCGGTGTTACTCGGCTTTGCGTTATTGTTTATTAACATATTACTGCTAACAAAAATTTCTTTTGTGTTTACTCCGTTTATCGTCTTTTTAAAAACAATTTTCTTCCCCGTATTATTAGCGGGTGTACTATTTTATATTTTGCATCCATTCGTTTCGCTTTTAGAGAAGAAAGGTGTTTCAAGAATCGTATCAATCGCTTCTATATATATAATAGTACTGGGATTATTTGTGTTTTTAGTTGTAACAGTAATCCCGATTATTAAAGATCAAATTGATGCATTAATAGATAACTTACCGTATTTCGGTCATGAAATTGAGCGAGCGGCACGTAGATTCGGGGAAAGTAATTTACTAGGAAAAATTCAGGAGAATTTAAATATTGATGTAGCGAGTATGGTAAAAGACTACACAGTTGATTTTACGAAGTCGTTATCATCAGTAACTGGAAATGTAACTGGATTTTTAAGTACTGTTACAGAGGTCGTTTTAACATTTGTAATGGTTCCGTTTATATTGTTCTATCTTTTAAAAGATGGTGAACAATTACCGAATCACTTTTTAAAATTTATTTCAGAACAAAGACAACCAGCAGCGATGAGAATACTAGATGATATGCATTATGCGATTAGCTCGTATATTAGGGGACAAATTATCGTTAGCTTGTTTATCGGTATTATGCTATTAATTGGTTACCTTATTATCGGTATTAAATATGCGGTACTACTTGCAATTTTAGCGATGATTGTAAATATCGTTCCGTACGTAGGACCAATCATCGCAATTACACCAGCTTTAATTATTGCGTTTATTGACTCACCGTCAATGGTGTTAAAAGTAATTATCGTTATGATGGTTGTACAATTAGCAGAAGGTAAATTTATTTCTCCGCAAGTTATGGGGAAAAAGTTAGATATTCATCCAATTACAATCATCTTTATTATTTTAACTGCAGGAAATTTATTTGGAATTATGGGGATTATTTTAGCAATTCCAGGGTACGCGATATTAAAAGTGTTAGTAACGCATAGTTATAGATTTGTTAAGTTGAATACGTGAAAAAGAGCTAAAACAGTATTATTTAAATAGACTAAACTAGTAAGAGGATATTATGTTCAATATATGAGCATATATCCTCTTTTCATATACATATTAGGTTAGTTATACAGATATTAAAAATATAGTTTAACATATATGAATTATTCAGAAAAATAAGTGCAATCTAGTTGGCGGACGTAGAGCGGTCTTTAGACCAAAGCCGTTAATATTTTTTAGGAGTGAAGTGCTATGAGGGTAAAAGAGGTTCTTATAGAGAATAACAACAAAAGATATATATGAATCAAGAGGGATTTCCAGTGATGCCAGCAATGAAGGAGATCCTGGATTGGATAAAGGTTAACTATCAAGGAAAAGAAGTAGCAAGGTGGAAAATGAAAACAACTGAATTATTTAAGACATATTTAGAAATTTAAGAAGACTGCCCAATCTAAGAACCAGATTTTTTTGTCTGTTTATTCCAAAAAAATCTGTGTCGGAGATTAAAAAATTATGGTTTAAACAGTAACAATGATCGGTATTAAAGAACTGTTGAGATGAAATAAAGTTTGATTAGAAATGGTTTGAAAATCCTTATTGAATGAGCACTAAAAAGAATCCATTTTGAAAACAATTAATCAAAATGGATTCCCATGTTAAAAGTTTGAATGTTGATTTTATAAAAAAGATTGATCAAAACTCATGAACATATCAATTACAAAATTTCACATACTTGTACTAGAATTAATCTATTCTTCAAACCAAAACAGAGTCTCGATAGGCGCTTTTAAAACCTTTGCAATATCATAAGTAAGTTGCAAGAAGTGTTATATTTTCCATAGAGTAAGTGATTAATATAACTGTTTTTTAGTTAGTGAAATAATTAATATTTTATTTTAGCTGATAAAGGCTAGTAAGTTTATCTAAAAAAGTATATAGCTGATTATTCATTTGTGTATAATTATTATTTTTTAATTGCTCTGGAGACTGAACGAAACGATTTTCCTTATACTTTTCTAGTTCTTGTTCAGAATGTTGAATTAATAATTCTATTAATTCAGGAGTAAACTCCATATGGCATTGGAAACCATAAACGAGTTCACTATATTCCACAATTTGCTGTGGACATCCCTCACTAAATGCTAATATTTTACTGTTTTTAGTTAAACCAGGCATATCGTTGTGCCAGTGGCCAACCGTACTTGTAGTAGCGAAATGTGAGAAAAGCTCATTCGTTTTTCCTTCTTCAGTTAAAGTAATAGGGAAGGTTCCTACCTCTTTTTCTGGACTATGTTCATGAGATGCACCTAAGGCTTCACCAATTAACTGGGCACCCAAACAAACTCCTATAACAGCTTTATTAGCCTCTATACATTTTTTGATGACTGATATTTCTGCGACTGCATCAAAATGCGGACACATTTCTTTCGTTGTACTAGGACTTTGTGGTCCACCTAATACTATGAGCAAATCTATGTCTTCGATATTATAAGGAAGTGGTTCTTGTTCGTAAACTCTTGAATAACTGACCACATGTTCATTCATCTCTGCCCATGTTAGAAAAGCCCCTGGTCCTTCAAATATTTCATGAATAATAAAATGTAAGCGCATTTGTTTCTCCTTTTTAAAAGAATTAAGTAACTTGTGAATTGATTAATAATATTATAAAATGTTTACTGACATATATAAAGGTACAGTTTTATAAAAAAACACATGTCAGATGAGGGCTATATGAAAAACTTCTTATTTACTTTTGAAAAAAATATCCCTAAATATAAACAAATTTATACAAACGTCAAATTACTCATTGAAAAGGGAGTATTAAAAAAAGATGAATCGTTACCTTCGATACGTCAGCTTGCAGATTCACTCCATGTCAGTAGGAATACGACACTATTAGCATATGATCAGCTTGCAGCTGAAGGATATATCCGTGGCGAAAATCGAAGGGGGTTTTTTGTTAATAAATTAGAACCAACTTTATATCAAAGAAGAAAAAAAGTTAAACAAAAAGATGAGAAACAAATCAGTAAAGAAATTACAATTAACTTCAAAGTAGATACAGTGGAAAAAGAAATGTTTCCAAAAAATACATGGAAAAGGTTTGTAAATCATTCCATGGAAGAAAACCTTTTATATACATATGGTGACCCATTTGGAGAAGCAATTCTTAGAGATCAAGTCGCAAAATATTTATTAGAGTCTCGAGGATTGAGTACGGATCAAGGATCTATCATTATAGGTAGTAGTACACAACAAATGTTAACTTATATTGGTCATGTATTAAAAAGTGATTTCTCGAGCATTATTTTAGAAGACCCAGGTTTTTGGGGCGCTAGAGAAGTTTTTAAACTACATCATTTTTCTTTTGAATTTCTCCCAGTATATGAAGATGGAGTTGAATTATCTGAGTTAAGTAATTTAAAAGCTAGACTAATTTATGTAACCCCATCTCACCACAGCCCTTATGCAGTAAGCATGTCTATTCAACAACGACAACAACTTATTCAATGGGCTAAAAAAAAGAAGGGGTATATAATAGAGGACGATTATGATAGTGAATTTCGATATACACAACGCCCATTTCCTTCATTAGCATCTATTGATCAAAATAGGGTAATTTACATCGGTAATTTTTCAAAAGCATTTTTGCCAGGTCTACGATTAAGCTATATGGTCTTGCCAAAAGAACTATTAATAAAGTATAAAGAACACTTTAAAGGTTTTGAGAATACAGCATCAACGATACATCAAATTGCCATGGCAAAATTTATGAAGGAGAATGAATGGTATAGACATATAAAACGAATGCGTAATATTTATAGAAAAAAAATGGAACATTTAATTTCTACTTTAAACGAACATTTCGGTAACGATATAACTATTATCGGTCACAATTCAGGATTGTATCTACTCATAAAGGTGCATTTGCAAAAATCAGAGGATTGGTTAATAAAACAGGCGTATAAAAACGGTGTAGAGATAGGCCCGACATCCAGATATTTTGTTAATAATTATATTGATAGACCAATTATTAAATTAGCTTTTGGAGGTTTATCTCACAAAGAAATTACTTTAGGAGTAAAATTACTTAAAAAGGCATGGTTTTAAATAATAAAAGGAGTAAGCTTTAGTACTATAACTAGATCCCACTCCTTTTATGTAATTTAAAACGTTATTTTAATTCTAGTAAAAGGTAACAGCATGATTTAAATACAGATTAGAAATACAAGTAAAGATATAACCTGTTTTCACGTATCTCTACTGCACCCATTATTGGATTGTAATAAACGGAACTCAAAACCCTTATTTTACGGTAAATAAGAAGTATCCGTTTTGAAAGAAAGATTAATAAAAATGGATTATTTTTTATTTAAATAAACATTCTTTTTTTATAAAAATGTTTGATTAAAATTCACGTAGAATTCTTTAATTAACAAAGGCCAAACATTGTAACTTTTAAATAAAGTCGCGCTTGATTCAAAACACCGCGACTTTATTTAAAAGCAAAAATCATAGTTGTTCCGTTAAAGGGTGATACATATTAGTCATATATAATATGTATCACCCTTTATTATTTAAGACTTTTACAATTTAGGTCTTAATAATAACGCTCTGTTTTAGCTCTTTTTTGTTAACAATTGATGTGCATATTCGCGCGCCCATTGATCCGCTTCTAATATGGCGTCTAATGAAGGATCTTTTATGTTATGATGAGCTTCAATTGTTTTGTAGATTGTTTTTTCAATATCGAAAAAGGCAATTTCGTTTTTAAGGAACAGTGCATTTGCAATTTCATTTGCTGCATTTAATACAGCGGGAGTAGTACCACCAATTTTGCCACATTCATATGCGTATTGTAGACAAGGAAACTTCTCTAAATCTGGTTTTTCAAAATGTAAACTACCGATTTCTAATAAATTTAATTTTTCATAGGAAGAAGGTAGCCGAGTAGGGTAGTGAAACGCATATTGAATCGGCATTCTCATATCAGGGGCACCGAGCTGCGCCATAACTGATCCATCAATAAACTCCACTAAAGAGTGAATGATACTTTCTTTATGAATCATAACATCAATTTTTTCATAAGGAATGTCGAATAGCCATCTAGCTTCCATTACTTCAAAACCTTTATTCATTAACGTAGCAGAATCAATCGTTAGTTTTGCACCCATTAGCCAGTTTGGGTGTTTTAAAGCATCCTTCGCTTGTAATGTTTTCATTTCTTCACGTGTTTTATCACGAAAAGCACCGCCAGAAGCTGTAACAATTAATTTTTCAATTTCCTTATTATTTTCTCCGTTTAAACATTGGAAAATAGCTGAATGTTCGCTATCAACTGGAATTAAACGACATCCGTTTTGTTTCGCAAGTTCAGTTACGATATGTCCAGCTGCAACTAAAGTTTCTTTGTTAGCGATGGCGATATCTTTCTTCGCCTTTAATGCTTCAATTGTTGGGAGTAAACCTGAAACACCGACAACTGAACTTAATACAAGATTTGTATCAGGATGGGTAGATACTTCAATTAAACCATCAGTTCCATATGTAATTTTTGTATTTGTTGAAATACGAGAACGCAATGTGTCCGCTAATTCTTTTGTCGCTACGCTTACAATACGAGGCTGAAACGATTCGATTTGCTTTTCGAGAAGATCGATATTATAATTTGCGGTTAAACCGACGATTTTAAAATGTTCAGGATGAGCGGAAACGACATCTAATGCAGATGTGCCAATGGATCCCGTTGAACCTAAAATGGATATATATTTTATCATGAAAAAACCTCCAAAGTTGTTTCGAGTATTTCTGCAAACCTATATATTATTAGACAATCAAGGTGAAAATTCCTGCTATATAAAACAGAAAATTAGGGTTTAATTGGAAAGGGAATGTGATAAACTGTAAAAAATAACGAAAAAGCAATGAAAGAGAAGAGTACATATTCAAAACTTTTCAGAGAGCTGATATGTGGTGGAAATCAGTAAGGGATGAATATGGAATGGGCTCTGGAGCTTCTAACTGAAATGAGTAGGTAAAGACGGTTACTTCACGTTAAGAAGTTGAAGTGAGCTATTAATGATAGCTAATTAAGGTGGTACCGCGGGAGTCTCTCGTCCTTTTTAAGGATGAGGGGCTTTTTTATTTTGAGAAAGGAGGGGTTAGTGTGAGTGAAAAAATAATGTTAACAGGAATTAAGCCAACTGGTTATCCGCATTTAGGAAATTATATTGGTGCGATTAAACCTGCGCTGCAAATGTCAAAGAATAATGAAGGAAACGCATTGTATTTTATAGCGGATTATCATGCGTTAAATGCTGTGCATGATTCAGAAAAATTCAGTAGTTATACGAAAGAGGTAGCAGCTACTTGGTTATCACTCGGACTTGGAGAAGATGTTATTTTTTACAGACAAACAGAAGTGCCGGAGATTCTAGAATTAGCTTGGATATTAGCTTGCTTAACTCCGAAAGGGCTTATGAACCGTGCACATGCATATAAGGCGAAGGTGGAGCAAAATAAAGAAGCGGGTTTAGAGGTAGATGCAGGGGTTAATATGGGGTTATATACGTACCCGATTTTAATGGCAGCTGACATATTATTATTTCAAGCTACTCATGTACCAGTCGGGAAAGACCAAATTCAGCATATTGAAATTGCGCGTGATATTGCGACGTATTTTAATCATACATTTGGCATGACGTT
Source organism: Bacillus sp. BML-BC051 (assembly GCF_019656175.1). NCBI lineage: Bacteria > Bacillati > Bacillota > Bacilli > Caryophanales > Bacillaceae > Bacillus > Bacillus sp. BML-BC051. The sequence goes on along the minus strand of NZ_BPLI01000084.1, from coordinate 6,023 downwards.
TACGCTTCCGGAGTATGTCATACAAGAAGAAGGTGCCATTTTACCTGGTCTTGATGGAAGGAAGATGAGTAAAAGTTATGGAAATGTGATTCCATTATTTGCAGAACAAGAAAAACTACGAAAGTTAATATTTAAAATCAAAACAGACTCTTCACTTCCAAATGAACCGAAAGAACTAGAAACGTTATTTACGATATATAAAGAATTTGCGACAGAAGATGAAATGCAGTCGATGCGTGAAAAGTATGAAACTGGCATTGGATGGGGCGATGTGAAAAAAGAGTTGTTTCGTGTTATAGACCGCGAATTAGCTGAACCCCGTGAGAAATACGCTATGTATATGAATGAGCCGAATTTATTATATGAAGCGTTAGAAAAAGGTGCTGAGCGGGCAAGAGAAATCGCGAAGGTAAATTTAGCGGAAATTAAAAAACGGATTGGATTTGAGAGGGGGCGCTGAGCGTTCCCTTATTTTTTTTATAAAAAAATCGAACGAAATTTGAATTTGTTACCAATATAGAGTGAGGAGGGATAGAAATGGTTACAATTCTCGAGTTAAAAGTGTTGTTATTCCAAATAGGAGCAGAAATTGTACCACCTAGTAATTTAAAAGAAAAAGTTTTAATTCAAGTTAATCTGATGGAGGAAATAACATTTAATCATGTTGAGGTGAATAAAGATGAGTGAAACTGTGTTAGCAGTTCAAGGTTTAAGTAAGACGTATGAGAGTGTAGATACAAATGTTAGAGCTTTACAAAATGTATCTTTGGAGCTGAATAAAGGAGAACTCCTTGCCGTAATGGGGACGAGTGGGTCTGGGAAGAGTACATTACTAAACATACTTGGTGCTTTAGACAAGCCTGATGAGGGAGTTGTATATGTAAATGGTGAAGTGCCTAACAATATGTTTGTTGAACCATATGCCACGGAGTACAGGCGGGATAACATAGGATTTATCTTTCAGTCATTCCACTTATTAAAGGATTTATCTGTAGAAGAAAATATTGCATTACCCCTCATATTATCAGCTGATTCAGAAGAGGAGATACGAGAAAAAACAAATAAAATATTAGATGTTCTTGGTTTAATAAATTGGAGAAATCACCGACCAGTTCAGCTTTCTGGGGGACAACAACAACGTGTTGCAATTGGTAGGGCGTTAATAACATCTCCTCCAATTGTTCTTGCAGATGAACCTACTGGAAATTTGGATTTCAATACATCTAATGATATTTTACGAGTACTAGTCGATATGAAACAAAGATTTAATCAAAGTATGATTCTTGTTACTCATGATCCCCATATCGCTACGTATGCAGATCGGGTTCTCTTCTTTCATAATGGAGAAGTTGTTGATAATTATACGTGTTCTCATGGAGTAAATGATATGAATATTATTTTAGATAAATTTAAAAAATTAATGGAGACATCAAAATGATAAAATCAGTACGAGGATTAGGTTTACGCTTTTTTAAGAAGAATAAATTTCCTGCTATTTCCTCTATAGTTAGTGTTATGTTGGCCGTTTCTCTAATTGTTACGATGATTGTGTTTTCGAGTCATGCGAAACAGTCTGTTATAAATGAAGTGAAAAATGTATATGGACATATGGATTTATCTGTTGGATATAACCCTGATCAAAATAAATTGATGGATAAATCTTTACTACAAAATATTAAGAAACAAGAAAATATTGAATACATGTCAAAAGTATTAGTAAATCATTTACAAGTGAATAAATTGAATGTAGCTATTTATACAGTAGGTGTTCAAAATGATTCGTTATCTAAAAGTCGATATCACTTCTCTGAAAATTTATCAAATGAGGAAGTAACATTAAATGATGGATTAGCAGAAACTTTACAAGTAAAAGTTGGGGAAAAGATTGAAATAGAAAATAAATCCTATGTAGTAAAAGAAGTGTTACCTGATATAGAAGCTGGAGGTTCAGCTCCAGATATACTCATTTTATCGGAAGATGCGGTGAAACAGCACGTATATGAAAAAACGGGTAAACACAATGAGGCTACTTATGTGTTAATAAAAGCAAAAGAGAATGCGGATGTACTAGCATTGTCTAGTCAAATTCATAAAATAGACGAAGAATTAAGAATCGATATTGCAGAGGAAGACGAGTTTTTTAAAAGTAATTTAGCATCATTACATATTTTTATAATCGTTTTATCTGCATTAATACTTATTATTACTGCGTTATTATTAATGTCTAACTTTGAAGTATTTTTATATAAATATAAAAGTCAATTTGCTATTATGCGATCAATGGGAGCAACAACGAAACAAATGTTTAAAGTTATATTTATTCAATGTAGTGTAATTAATTTTTTTGGTGGAATATTCGGTTTGTTACTAGCTGTAATAAGTGACCGTTTTTTACAAAGTTGGCTAGAACAGTTATTTGCTTTTCAAATGAATTCAATGGGTTTCGACTATGAAGTAGCAATTGTAACAATGATTTGTAGTATCTTTTTTATTGAACTGTTTATGTTATATCCTTCGTACAGAAGTTCGAAAATATTGCCAGTAAAGCTTATGCGCGAAAATGAAGAATCAGACTTTTCTAATAAAAAAACACGCAGTATTATGGGGAAATTCCTTTTAATTAGTAGTATATTTTTAACTGTTTTAGGTGGCTTTGTAGCAAATACGGGAGATACGCAGGCAATAGTGATAGTAATAGGAGCTATATTTCTCTTTTTAGGAGTATATATATTATTTCCGACTTATCTTTCTTCGATATTAATAGTATGTCTACCAATAATGAAAAAAATATTTGGAAGGAATACATTTGTTGCTATTAAAAATGTAATTCCGCAAGTAAGGAAAAATACATTTGTTATCTTAATGATAAGTACAATGATGGTAATAGTTGTCTTCGGCTCCACTATATTTAAAACGATGCAAAAAAATAATGAAAGATATTTAAAACGAGAATTTCCAACACATATTGTTGTGGAAAATCGTTTGACTAATGATTCAACCATTACCTTACCTCATATACAAAATATATTTAAAGAAATAAGTAGTGTAAAAGGAGCTAGTACAATTAGTACGAACTCACTGGCAGAATTAAAACAAGGTGAAAATTATATTACTTTTGACTATAATTTAGGTGATTTAAAGGAAATGGAAAAGCAAGGATTACTGCCAGAAGTACCTGCAAATTTGGAGAATAGTATAATTGTTACAAAAGAGTTAGCGGAGCGGTATAAACTTCATGCAGGTGATATCGTTCAATTGGGTCTATTTTCAGAACAGGAACAAAAAGTTAGACCGACTAGTAAGGTAGAAATCGGATTAATTGTTAATGAGCTACCGAATTCTCCTGCGGTACTTATGGATTGGAGTAATGTAACATATAAACAAGATTATACAGTTTTTGAGCGAGCATTTATTAGTTCAAATAATGAGAGAGAGACGTTGGAGCAATTAAAGAAATTGAAAGGTCAATATCCACAATTAAAAATAAGTAGTTATACTCAATCGTTAAAGCAATCTAATTTAATGTTTCAGCAAAGGTGGTCCATCTTCATCGTTGTTATTGTAGTAATTTTATTTAGTGTAACATTAGGGGTATGTAATACACTTATAAATAATATTCAATCTAAAAGAAAAGAGTTTGCTATTTTAAGAGCAATAACAGTTAAGAAAAAGGGGATTGTACAAGTTATTTTGACGCAAGTTAATTTATATGTACTTATTGGAATCGTATTAGGGGCTGTTATAGGAATATTATTAACCTATATGGTAAGTATAATAGATCATACACCTTTATTTTTTGATTTCCAACTTATCGTAACGGTAATAGCGGGGATGTTCGGAATAGTCCATATTATTTTTATTCCTTTTGCTAATAGAATAGGGAAAAGGGACATTGGAGAAGAGTTAAATAAGGATAATAAATAAAAGAGGTTAACCCAAGTAGTTATTCAGCTACTTTTGGGTCAATCTCTTTTTTATTAACAATTGATTTGCATATTGGTTTGCTCATTAATAAACATATAGTATAGCGCCTAAAGGAGAGGATTTCATGAGATGATGAGTCTCAACAGTTTTAATAAAAAATTTTCCTTTTAAAACGTATTAGTTGCACATATTAAAAAATATGCTACTATAGGGATACTTATTAAACTTGTTTAATAAGTATAATTAAAATCACTTATTAAAGGTGTTTAATAAGTGTGGTTCATTCGATAACAAAGGAGATGATTCTATGAAAACAGAAAAAGAAAAGATGTTAGCGGGAGAAATGTATATTGCGGATGACGAAGAATTAGTAGCTGATAGGGTGGAGGCAAAACGTTTAACACGCCTTTATAACGAGGCGATGGAGACAGGAGATGAGAGACGTTTTACGTTATTAAATCAGCTTTTAGGTTCTTCAGCTGATGGGAAAGCCCAAATTAATCCTGATTTTCGTTGTGATTATGGCTACAATATCCATGTTGGAAAGAGCTTTTTCGCAAATTTCAATTGTGTGATTTTAGACGTTTGTGAAGTTCGAATCGGTGATCATTGTATGTTTGCACCTGGTGTTCACATTTATACTGCTACGCATCCTTTACATCCGGTAGAGCGGAATTCTGGTAAAGAATATGGGAAGCCTGTAAAGATTGGTAACAACGTTTGGGTTGGCGGGGGAGCTATTATTAACCCTGGTATTTCAATTGGAGACAACGCTGTAATTGCTTCAGGGGCAGTTGTGACAAAAGATGTACCTAATAATGTAGTAGTTGGTGGTAATCCAGCTAAAGTTATTAAAACGATAGACTTATAGAAATCAGTTTTCATGGGTATATGAATAAACTGGTGTCGTATCGTATAGACAATGTGAAAGGTGTTTTATTATGAAGAAAGATAGTACGAACAATTGTACAAAGACATTACTTGCTTCTTGAAACGTTCTTTTTCTCTTATTTGTTTTGCCGGGTTTCTCGTTTGCTGTAAGTTTCTATCATGCCTTTCGAGAGGACTCCCACCTCTAAACGTAAGTGAAGGTGGTGAGGTGAATCGAAAGAAATATTTTATTTTCAAGAAAACAATAGAAACATACGTTCTGTTTTTGTTATAATATCCTTAACAAGGAGGTGAATAAAATGACAAAGGAAAATCCATCAAACTATAAAACTCTTCAAATTTGGATTAAAAAAGGGCATCGTATGTATTCTTATTTTCAAGAATGTTGTCATAACGCTAAGAACATGTACAACACCACAAACTTTTATATACGCCAGGTGTACACTGGATTAACACAAGAAAAAGAGTTGCAGCCTTTGCAAAAAGAAGTTCTGGATCATATTCATAAAAATATTGGTAAGATGAATGACACACAACGTCTTGCCTATCAGAAGAAATTGGAAAAAGAGAAATTAAAGCCTAAAGAAGAACAGAAAGAGATTACATGTAATTTGTTTTCAGAACCTAATTTTGAAAAACCTTATGTAGATTACAACTTTCTAGATGCACTATTTAAGGCTATGATTCAAAATGATTATCGAGCTTTGCCTACGCAATGTAGCCAGTCAATCATGAAAGGTTTGTTCCAAAATTGGAAATCTTTTTTTGCTAGTTTAAAAGACTATAAAAAGAATCCAAACAAATATGCTGGACCGCCTAGAATTCCAAAGTATATTCGTTCTTCTGAAAAAGAGATTCTGTATACAAACCAAGATTGCATCATTAAAAACGGTAGATTTTTAAAGTTTCCAAAGACGAAATTGCAATTAAATATTGGGAAACTAGGTTTTACTGAAGGTAAACTGAAACAAGTTCGTGTGATTCCAAAATACAATGAATATGTAGTGGAATTGGTAATGGATGTTCCTTCTGAACAACAAATGATTGAAGAGAATGCTCGTTATATGAGTATTGATTTAGGGATTGATAACCTTGCAACCATCGTAATAAACACAGGTATGAAACCTGTCCTTGTTAAGGGCAAATATGTCAAAAGCATAAATCAATATTACAACAAAATGAAGAGTTATTTTACAAGCATTCTTAGA
>NZ_BPLI01000083.1:0-10538 GCF_019656175.1 Bacillus sp. BML-BC051 | reverse complement strand
ATCTCCCCCTAACTTCCTCGCACTCGCTAACTTTTGAGTTGGGGGTCTTACTGCCCGTTAATGCGGGATAAAATTAGGAGCAAATGATTGATCCTAATTTTTGTTAAGCTGCTTTACGTCTCCATAATACATATGCAGCAGCGATACATAATACACCCATACCTACTTCTGTAGCTGCACTATGAGAAGATGTTCCTGTTTTTGGTAACGTGCTACCGTTTCCGGATTTTTTATTTTTAACCGGTTCATTATCGACAACAACTTTTAGAGTGTCATCTTTCGTTTCTTGTTGTACTTGTTTTTGTTCTTGTGGTTGTTCAGTAACTTCTTTTTCTACTACAACATTTTCTGAATCCACATTTGGTTTCTTATCGATTTCAGGAACAGATACATTTGACCAGTCATAAATCGATTTTCCAAGGTCTTTAAACTGAAGTAAAGCTAAGAATGCTTGTTCTGTAGCCATTCCGCTACCGTTTTGATCACTTGGTAACCATTTGAATTCACCATTTGGAAGTTGGTATGACAGTAGATTTTGCATTGCCTTATGTAGACGATTTTGATCTACATCTTTCACAAGAGATAATCCAATAATTGCTTGTGCAACACTATTAGAATTTTCTTGTCCATCAGCAGAAAAACCACCATTTTCTAACTGTTCTTTATATAAGTAAGCAACAGCTTTTCCTACAGCTGGCTTCACATCTGGTCGATCTTGATAAGGAGCTAATGCTGATAAAACCATACCTGTTACATCAACGCTACTAGCACTGTCTTTACTGCTTGCACTATCGTAAGTCCAGCCGCCATCTGTATGTTGCGCGTTTAAAAGAGCATCTACTAAAGCAACTCGATTCCATTTTGAATTCACTGGAACTTCATATTTCTTCGTATCAAATGCAAGTAAAGCAAATGTATAACCTGTAACAGAATTCACTTTATCTGATTCGTACAATTTTTGAACTAAATTATGTTCGCCAACCTTTGTAGGATCTGCTTGCATTGCATTCATCATAATAATCGTTCTAGCTAAATCTGTCGCTGAAAAACGGTTAATGCGCTTTTCTACTTTTTCAGTTACTGACTTAACATAATTTAATTTCACCTCAATTGGAACATTCTTTTCAGAACGAGAAAGGCCTAAAGCTACCCAATCACTTTCAATTCCATCTTGTAACATCTTTTCAGACGTCTTAGAGATTGCTTCATTTACTTGTGCTGCTGGAATTTGAATGTTCTCTTGCTTTGGTTGCTCTGGTTTTTCTTGTTTTGGATCATCTGTTTTTGGTTCTTCTGGTTTTTCTTGTTTTGGATCATCCGTTTTTGGTTCTTCTGGTTTTTCTTGTTTTGGATCATCTGTCTTTGGTTCTTCTACAGTTTTACAAGTACCAAATTTATCTAATGTTTGCTGCAATGTTTCCTGGTTCATATTGCTCCAGTCTGCAACAAAACGAAAGACAACAACGTCTCCAGCATTTAATTTATAACTATCTGCTCCAACTTCTGCAGATTTATCATTTACATCATACAACCAGCCGCTTGTGTCCCCAGCCATTAAACCGTCAATGCCCTTTACATACGTTCCAAAAGACATCGTCTCTGCTGTTACTTTGTCCCCCATGACTTTTTGCAACAAACTTAAAGCTGTTTCCCCATCTGCAATTTGCTCTTCTTTCGGACACAACATAATACCCTTTTGTGATTCCCCAATAATTGCAAGTTTTGCTGTATTTCCTTCAGCAAACGTAATATGTACTGTATTCGCAAAAGAAACAAATACGAGTGTAACTGCCATTAACGACGTAAGCAGCCATTTTTTCAACATTGCCATCCCAAAATTTCCTCCCTTACTACTATTTACACAAAAAAAGGCCCTTCAAGGGCGTGCAATTGACACTCTTTTTTTGTAAGTGTCGAACAAACTGTGCAACACCTCCGCCCCGCATCATTCGCGGCTATATTTGTATAGGAAAAATAATTTTGTTTATGAACGTATCATTGTGATAACATTCACTTTTCTAGGCACTACTTACTTCCATTTCAGTTATCGTAAAACGATAAACCTATACATTCTGTTAATTTTAAATTTCTGTATTATTTTACTATTGACAAAGAATTTTGTCCATGCTTTATCGGATTTATTTTCTAAGAATAGTAACTTACTAGCCTTTAACGATGCAAACTCTTTTCACTAATAATGACGCCATCTTCATCCGCATACACATATTCATCCGGCTTCCATTCTACTTGTCCAAATTGCAATGAAATATTCTTCTCGCCTTTTCCTTCTTTTACACTTCTATTTGGCATCGTCCCTAACGCTAAAATACCAATATTAATATTCTTTAGTTCACTAGAATCACGAACATATCCATTCACAATAATCCCTGTCAGCTTTCTTTCCTCCGCAATAGCTGCCAAATTATCACCAAGTAACGCACAATTCGTAGACGCGCCGCCATCAACAACTAATACCGTTCCTTCTGGCAATGTTTGCAATCCTTCCTTCACTAGTACATTATCATCCTTCACTTTTACCGTTGCAATTTTCCCGTAAAACTGTTCCTTCTTCCCAAACGACCGAAAAGACTGGCGACATATTTGTAATTCCTTTTCAAACTCATCACATAGATCCGTAGTTTTCCACATCCTCTTCCCTCTTTTCCTTATTCTTTCTATATAACATATTCTTTGATTCTTTTCGTTTCCCTGTCTAATGTTGCAAGAATTTGTATGTACAGGAAAAGGATAGAAAACTATTGCCTTAAGAAGCCACCTTTATTATAATCTATTTCACAGATAAATTTCAGAATATTAAAAATTAACCAAGTGAAAAAGGAGGGATTTTATGCAATTACATACCGAGGTAAAAAAGCAGCCGAGCAAACGAAAATTTAAAATGCCTGACGCGTACGTACTACTATTTTTTATTGCCTTACTTTGTGCCATTGCTACATATTTCGTTCCTGCTGGAGAGTTTAAAAGAGTTACAAACGGTACTGTTACAACGACAATACCAGGAAGTTATCATTCTGTTCCACAATCGCCGGTAGGATTTGTTTCTTTTTTTACCGCTATTGAAAAAGGAATGACACTTGCTGCTCCGATCATCTTTTTAATTTTATTTACAGGTGGAGCCATTGCCATTCTTGAAAAAACAGGTGCTCTTGACGGTTTAATCTATCATGTAATTAACAAATTTCGTAATCAACAATTACTTTTCATTTGTATTGTCGCTGCACTCTTTTCTATTCTCGGAACGACTGGTATTATCGTAAACTCAGTTATCGGCTTTATCCCCATTGGCATTATCGTTGCGCGCACATTAAAATGGGACGCTATCGTCGGCGTAGCAATTATTTATTTAGGCACTTATGCTGGTTTTAATGCTACTATATTATCTCCCTCACCTTTAGGCATTTCACAAAAAATCGCAGAACTACCGATGTTTTCAGGGATTGGTTTACGTACGGCAATTTATATCTCTTTTTTAATTGCTACCATTCTTTATATTAATTGGTATGTAAAACGTTTAAAAAAATCGAATAAAGGAAGCATACTCGGAGATAACTGGTTTCCAAGTAATGCTCTTTCAAGTGAGAAAGAAATAGAGAAAACTGAAGTTCCTTGGACAATACGTCACAAATTAATTTTACTCGTTTCAGCTTTATCATTAATTGTATTTTTAATAGGCGCTTTCCGTCTACATTGGACAGACGCCGAAATGACCGCTACTTTTATTTTCATAGCAATTACAGCTGGAATAATAGGTGGCATGAAAGCGAACGATATTGCTTCTACTTTTTTAGCTGGCTGCCAAAATCTCATATACGGTGCTTTAATCGTCGGAATGGCTCGTTGTATTTCAGTCATTTTAGAACAAGGCAAATTACTTGATACAATTGTTAATCAACTCGCACAGTCTCTCGAAGGACATAGCCCTGTATTTGGCGTTCTCGGTATGTATGTAAGTAGTGCAGCATTACATTTCCTCATTTCATCCGGGACAGGAGAATCTGTTATTTTCATTCCGATATTAGCTCCATTAGCCGATTTCATGCACATTACACGCCAAGTCACAGTACAGGCTGTTATGCTTGGAGAAGGTGTAGTGAACTGCCTCAATCCAACTTCCGGTGTTTTAATGGGAGTACTCGCAGCGAGCGGCATTTCTTACGGAAAATGGATTCGATTTATGGCTCCACTTGCATTCATTTGGTTTATCATTGGACTTATTTTTCTTATTATTGGCGTGAATATTGAGTGGGGGCCGTATTAAAACTATGTAACTCTCTTCCCTATGATTTCACCGTTATCTTATAATAATGACAAAAAGGATTGATTATAGTAATCAATCCTTTTCACTTTCATCTCTCAAAACTAAATCTCTGCAGCTAATAAATTGTACTCACTGTCAAAAGAAGCATGGATTCGATGGCCACCAAATAAATCTCCGTCATTATATTCGCAATATATATCATTTTCTCTAATTACAATGTCCATTAGAGTAATAGATTGCTCAAATGTTTCTTTCGTCATATCATATTCTCCTGCATCTACAGCATCCCAATCTAAATGTTCATCATTCTCATCATATTCAGGCCAAAAATCATTTTTATACTCTATTAATTCTTTCGCTATAGCGGCCTTAGCTTTTTTATCAAATTCTTCTAAACATACATAAAGCTTTTCTGCTCTTTTCATCATTTCATGTACATGTACAAGCTCTTTTCCAATATTCAATTCCCAATGTACTTTTCCTTCGTTTTGCTCATATGTATGAAAAGTTTCATTAAAGATAAACATTCCAATTAATTCACTTTTTATTGATTTTTCCATGATTTCATTTCCTTTCTATCTGTGAAAGAGTAACTTTAATTGGCTTGATGAGCATGTGATGATCCCCATGCCCATCAAAGATATCCCAAAATTGAATTTTAACCTTGACTTTTTAGAGACATAAATAGTCAAGATATGAACTCACTTTTAGTTTTCGATAATTTTTTTGTATTATCTTTTATGAAATGAACGAATAAGGCGATTAAAGGAAAAGCTGCTCCGATGAATAAAGTTACTTCACAATTAAATTTATAGTACGTATAACTTCCAATCCATGAACCAAAGGCTCCTCCCAAAAAGAAAATAGTCATATATAATCCATTTAGTCTATTTCTTATCTCCGAATTCAAACTAAAGATAACTTTTTGACCTAATAATAAATTTCCTGCTACACCAATATCGATGCTAATGCCTGAAATAAGTATTAAAATCACACTAAACAATGAATGATCTTGAACAAAAAATAGGAGTATGACAGATAATAGTACGAGCGCCATTGATACATTCGTCATTGTAAAAATATAACCTTTATCTGCTATTTTACCAATAGTAGGAGTTAATAAAGCTCCAGCTATTGCAACAAACCCAAACAATGCAATTTCATTATTTGAGTACTGCAATGACTCTGACCTTAATAAAATGGGAATAACTGTCCAATACAGGCTAAATGTTGCGAATAAGCATGCGTGATAAAAAGCTCTTTGTTGTAGCGGAGAAGTATGTATGAGTAGTTTTACCATAGAAGTTATTAAATTTGGATATCGCATGTTACTAGTCGATATCACTTCATAGTTGGGTAAAAATTTTATAATTAATAGTAAGACAACAACTAAGACTATTAGTGAAAAAAGAAATACCATTCTCCAGCCAAACCAGTCAGCTATTCCGATAGATAATGGGCGAGCAATCATAATCCCAATCAATAAACCACTCATTACTTTCCCCACATATTTCCCCGTCTCTTCAATAGGCACAATCCTCATTGTTAACGGAACTAACATTTGAGCCGCGCAGGCTCCAATACCAATTATAATTGTTAATAGTAAAAAAAGAATTCCATTTGTCGAAATTAGCGTACCAATTAAGGAAAGAATAGTTAGCCCAATAAGAATTCCTATTATTTTCTTACTTTTAAATAAATCTGCCATTGGTACGATAAAAAACAACCCCAATCCATACCCAATTTGCGTCAAAGTAGTGAGCAATCCAGATAAATCAGAAGAGATATTCAAATCCTTTGCAATGAATTGTACAATTGGCTGTGCATAATAAATATTTGCAGCAAGTGAGCCACAACTAATCGCTAAAATAAATATTAGAAAATTTGTCTTGTTATTCAACTTTACCATTCCTTTCTTTTTTGGAACGTTCATTCCAAAACGTTTAAAAAAGAAAGACTATAGGTCTGCAATAGTCTTATCTACTAAACGATAGGCTAAATTTTTTTCTTTTTTATATTTAGACATTATATTCAAGCTATGGTTTAAACTTAATAAAGAATATGCAACTAATTCAGTATCAGCCTCTTGTGAAATTTCTCCTCTCCTTTTTCCTTCTTCGATAACTTGCTTAAATATTTTTTCAAGTTCATTAAAATCATTTATGAGTATTTCTTCTATGGCAGGATCAATTTGTCCAATAAGCAAAGAAGAATTAGTTATAATACAGCCTTCTGGAATTTCATCTGAATAGCATTTTTCAATATGTTGATAAAAAAAGGATGTAAGTGATGCTTTTGTGTTTATACCGCTAAAAAGTAAATTTCTCTTTTGAGAGCCATAGTTTTTATAATGTTCCAAAACTAGTTTAAATAGTGCATCCTTATCTCCAAAACTATCGTAGAGAGTAGAGCGACTTATGCCCATCGTTTCAATAAGATCTGATATATATGTAGCATCATAACCTTTCTCCCAGAATAAATGCATCGCTTTATTTAAAGCATGTTCTTTGTTAAAACGAATCTTTCTACCCAATTAACAACACCCCCTATTATATAATTTAGTATAAATATTCCGGAACGATAAGTCCATAAAAATATTTCGAAACTTAGCCTTCAGTTAAAGAGTTATATAAATTTATTAATAAAACTCAAAAACACTTGAAGTTGACGTTGGGTCATTTTATATACTGTTAAGTAGCTACTATTTAGCAATTTCATAAAAGAAATTAGAAAAATAGGAGGTTTTCAGATGAAACAAGGCGATATTATTATTTATGGATGCGTCATTATAGGTGCAGGGATCGGACTGACATTGGATCATGCATTTCCTGGTGTATTAATTGGATTAGGATCAGGTTACTTACTTAAAAATCTTTTTAGTAAAGAAGAATAGATGTGGCATGAAGAAAATAATCGTTAACGATAAAATCTTAACGTTCAGAAAGGTAGGTTTATTAGTTGATACACATTAATAAAGTTGGAGAATTGACAGGCGTTACAGTAAGGACACTGCGTTATTACGATAAAATCGGATTATTAAAACCAGCATCAAAAACAGAAGGTGGCCATCGTTTATATACAAATGAAGAAATAAAAAAACTACAGCAAGTTCAATTTTTAAAAAAGGTTGGATTTCCGTTACAAGAGATTAAAAATATGCTCGACTTCAATGAGTGGAATTGGTCGGATAGTTTACAGAGTCAATTATCTTATGTCATAAAAGAGCAGGAACATTTAAAGAAAATAGAATTATCCTTACGGGAATTGATAAATGGAATTGCGATAGAAGGAGAAGAAAGCTGGATTGCGATTCAGAAGATTATGCAATTATCCAGCAAAGATAAAGATATACAACAGTATTATCGTGAATCTGTATTTAAAGAAAAAGAAATGAAGCTATTGGAAAAGGTTCCTAAAATGGCAAGTGACTGTTCTGATTCCCTTGAATGGATTGCTCTCATCGGCCAGTTAAAGCGTTATATGAAGGACGGTCCAAAAGCAACAAAAGTTCAAAATATCATAAGAAGAATGGAGGAAAAACGCTTAGAAGAATTTGAAGGTGAGGATGAATTTCTAAATAAGCTTTGGGAGATAAGGATGTCTCCCAAACAATCAGAGAAACTTAGTTTATATCCAATTGATCAAGATGTGCTTCAGTTTATGAACGAGGCATATGCCATTTTTATGACTGAAAAAAATAATCCTGAGCCGAAATAAGGGGGAAAGCACGATGGGTACAGAACACCTTCTCCTAATAGGCGGATTAGCTATATTGGACACGCTAAGCCCTACTACAATAGGAGTAACAATATATCTACTTTTAACAGATAAAGAGCGTCTCACGAAACGTTTATTCGTTTATTTATTGACGGTAGCTGGATGTTATTTTGTTGTTGGAGTTTCACTCATGCTAGGATTAGATTTTTTGTTTGAGATTATTTCTGGCGTATTTCAAAACCAAATCGTAAGCTGGACGTTCTTTATTATTGGAGCCCTATTATTCATCGCAAGCTTTTATATTCCACCAAAGAAAAGTTCAAAGCTCCCTTCACCAAAATCAAATAGCATCCTTTCAATAATTGCGTTCGGATTCACTACTACATTAATTGAAGTGGGAACTGCATTTCCTTATTTTGCAGCAATCGGCATATTAACTACTTCTAATCTATCATGGATAGAATGGTCTTCTATTTTAGCTGGATACAACTTTATCATGGTATTGCCCTCTCTCTTGCTGTTTCTCCTCTATCTCCTATTTGGTCGATGGATGCAAAAATCTCTCGAGAGGCTTCGAATGAAAATCGCTAATCATTCAGGATCAGCTCTGTCATGGATTATGTGTATAGTTGGCTTCCTCCTAATATTAAATAGCCTGGATTATTTATAGGGGGTTATATAATTGTTCTAACTTTACTTTGAGCCTACACCTATATTGATTTAGATAAAAGTTTTGAAGCGGAATATGAATTTATACTTCGAACCTTATATAAACACCCCTATACAGAATTTAGTAGTATATTGAATTGATTAAGAGGATTTACTATAGCAATCTAATAACAAAAGCTTATTATCTTACTATAGAATGTACGGTCAGGGAGATATGCTTGAAACTACTAAAGAACTTATACCTATTATTAATCTAAACCAATCCGTCTTTTACAGACAGTTACTCTCCTTTCCATCTCCCTCATATTCACTTAATGTTGATGCAGGGATCTTATGCGAGATAAAACGCGCACTTATCCAATTCACAATTATTTCTTCCAACATCGGATGAAGTGGTTTTCCCGCCCCTTCTCTATAGTTCTTTTGAAGCTCTAATACTTTAAATTCCCCTTCAAAACGTTTCAAACTATGATCCATATTTTTTATTACATGTACTTCTGAATCAACTTTTACATAATCACCAATTCTTTTCGCTTTTTCAGGATCAGCCTGAATATCTTTATCACCAGCAATTGCTAGTACCGGACATGTTACTTGTTGTAAATCTTTATAAATGTCATGCTGGAAATGCTCTCTAAACCATTTTGCGTTCATCGGTTTAAAACCAATTTTAACAATATCTTTTTTTGAGTTTATCATTTTCTTTGTTGCTTTTTGCGCCTGCTTTTCTCCTCGTTTCTCAATATTGAGAAGACGCATTAACTTTCCTTTTATTCCCTTTTGCTCTTTTAACTCCTTATAAATAATCTCTCTTTGTCTTTTCGTAGCTTCTTCTAACGATTCCGCAGCTCCTGTAAGAAGTATGAGTCCATTAACTGGTGTTCTTGCGTTTACTACAGTTGCTAACATACACCCTTCACTATGACCAACTAAAATGATATTTTCCGGATCAACAAATGGCTGTTCTTTTACATACGTAATCATAGCCTCTATGTCATTAACTAAATCCCACATTCCAGTCTTCTGAAATTCCCCTTCACTCTTTCCTACCCCGCGCTTATCAAAGCGGAGCGTTACTACTCCAAGCCTCGCTATTACATGTGCTAAATCTTTGTAAATATTCGACGCAAGCTTTAACGGTACAATCATTCCATCACGATCAATCTCTCCAGATCCAGCGATAATGACAACAGCAGCATACTTCCCGTCAGCTTTCGGTTTAGTAATCGTACCTTGCAAAGTAAATTCACTATTTATCGCTACTTCATATTCGTCAAAGGTCATCATATTTGTCCTCCCTCTAATCTGTTATATCCAATTTAAACTTCAAACTCGCTATTATATTTTTGTACTCTCTTACATCTTTCATCGATGCGAAAATGGGGTTTTCTGCAATACTTTGTAACATGCTTCGCTTTATAATGTCCTCATTTCTAACCGTTTTAGCGCCAAGCGGAAATTCTGCAAACCATTCATCAATCGCATCAAAATAGGAATCGCCGTGTAAATGCAGACTATTTACTGTGAAACTAGCTGCACAAACTGTTGCGTATTTCTGCAACATTTCTAATGCTCTTTCAAAATTCCCTTGCATGCAATATACTTGTGCAGCAGCATAGTATACTTTTAAAGTCATATTGGGATGTAATGTTTCTATTTCATATATATCTATTAACATGAAAGCTCTATTTAAAATTAACTCTACCTTTTCAGCGTTTGAAGCATTTACTACTACATAATTCGGTATTGTCGCAACGAGTTGTACTAAATGTTGGTACATACTAATTTGCATAATTTCATTCGCCTTTTCAGCATTTCCAAGCATTTGATACGCTTGTGCGATTAATTCTTCCTCTGGAACGTTAGGACGTAT
>NZ_BPLI01000082.1:0-5275 GCF_019656175.1 Bacillus sp. BML-BC051 | reverse complement strand
TTTTAAAGTCATATTGGGATGTAATGTTTCTATTTCATATATATCTATTAACATGAAAGCTCTATTTAAAATTAACTCTACCTTTTCAGCGTTTGAAGCATTTACTACTACATAATTCGGTATTGTCGCAACGAGTTGTACTAAATGTTGGTACATACTAATTTGCATAATTTCATTCGCCTTTTCAGCATTTCCAAGCATTTGATACGCTTGTGCGATTAAGTCTTCCTCTGGAACGTTAGGACGTATCGTTTCGCCAAGTAATTGAAGCACCTCATTTGGTTTATTGAGTATAAGATAGCAAGTTGCTTGAAACGATACCGCCTCTTTCACAAGAGAAACATCATCACTTTCTTCCTGCACCCTGCTAAAGAAAGACATTGCCTCTTCTAAAATTTCAATTCTTTTATCCATATCCTCTGTTAACATATGGTGGTTTATAAAAAGTAGTCCCATTTGAAGTAATAATGGAAAACAAGAATAATATTTTTTAATTATTTCTCTACACTCCTTCATTACTTCATCAAACGGTTCTTCACTAAAAGTTTCCGCTAGTCTATGATATAAATTTTTAATATCTTCCTGCTCCATTTGTGGTGTATAACAGATTAGTTCATCTATACTTACGTTAAAATACGATGCCAATAGTGGTAAAATGTAATATCCGGATAACTCTGCCCAGTCTCCCATTTGGAAACAGACGCCTTCGTAATACCGATATACGCCGCTAACTCTTCCTGTGTAATTCCCTTTTCTTTTCTCTTATCCGCAATAATTTTATGAATGTTTATCTCCTTCACATCATCACCTCATACTTTTATTATATGTTCTTTTTTTCACACGAAATATAGATTCGAAGTCGACTTTCGTTAACAAAATCAACTGTTAGGAAACATCTCTCTAAAATCAAAGGCAGGAACATATCAAATATGTTCCTGCCTTTTTATTGTAGGGTACCGATACGTGGTCATCTAGCTAAGATTTTGCAGTGTTGCAAAATCTTAGCTAGATGACTATGAGAATCCAGTGAACAGCTTATTTGGATAATTTTCGAAAGCCGAAGTTAAAAATTCTTAGTTTCTTGCTCAATTAAATCAATACATTAATCTAGAAATTCAAGTGATTTCAATTTTTCAATTATCATTGACTTATATTTGATAGCTTCATACTGTGAATTATCAATTTTTGTCTTTTTTATATTTAACATATTAAATATTTCTCTTTCAATATCTCTTCTTGCTTCTAAAACTTTAATTGCCCCGTCTAAACCGTGATAGCCTTTCATTTTCCCATACCCTTGATCTGTATAATACTCAATAAATCCAGCAGACCATTCTTTATCTCTTTCATTAAATACCTTTCTGAATGAGAATTCTAAATCATCTTGTTCTATATAAAACAATACTGGATTTAATTTCTCTATGATTTCTGCTAATGCATTAATATAACTTTTAACTTTCTCTTTTTCTTCACCATATTTAACCATTCCGATTGTTAATGGATTTTGTATAAAGCAACATTCAAAAATATAAATTTTATTTTCGTTGTTGGCAATTTCAACAAAATCTCTCCATTTTTCAGTTATTAATTCAATATTTCTCTCTAGCGATAATTCATATATATCATTTTTAAAAATGGTATTTAATAAACTTTCAGGAAAATTAGTGATAGATTCATTTTTAATTTTTTTATATGGCAATACATAATTGTTTCCTCGCTTCGTAACTCTATCACTAATTACTTCCCTAAAATCACCACTATTCACTAACAAACTTTCGAATTCACTTTTATCAAAACAAGATACCCCATCATAATCAGCAGGATGGTCTGGATTCCCTTCAAGAAATAACTCAACGTCAATATTTTTTTCAATTAGAATATCGTAAAGCAAGCTTGCAGTGGTGGATTTCCCAAAGCCAGGAAGCCCTTCTACTATGATTAATTTTGTATTCAAAAAAATCTACACCTTTCTAAGACAAAACGGACTAATTTCCCTATAAATCATTATCTAAATTTAATAAAACTAAAACTTCTTTCCCTATGTATAATCATTTCGTTATCTCACCAAACTGCGCTCTCGTCACTTTCGCCAAGTCATCCACATTCAGCTCAATTTGTATACCAATTTTTCCGCCGCTTACTATGATTGTTTCAAGCGATTGAGCAGTCGCATCAATACATGTAGAAAATAACTTCTTCATCCCTACTGGTGAACAACCACCGCGAATATATCCTGATACTTTCGTAATATCTTTAACAGGAATCATTTCAATTTTCTTCTCACTTACTGCTTTTGCGGCAGCTTTTAAATTTAGTTCTTCATCTACCGGGATGATAAACACATGATAATTTTTACTATTCCCTTGAGCGATTAACGTTTTATATACTTCTCTCACTTCTCGTCCAATTTTCTCGGCTACTGATACACCATCAATTTTTCCATCGTCTGGATCATATGACATCATCGAATATTCAATTTTTTCTTTATCTAATATTCGCATCGCATTTGTTTTATCTTTTTTCATGGGTTTCTCCTTAAAAGGTTATTTCATATTATTAAGTTTTATTATACACTCTTTTCCATTTCTCCTACATAACTTCACGTATATTTCAAAACTAAAAATATTGATAATTCAAAAATCATCTGATATAATTTGGAAAAACTTATGTTAAGGAGAGATTCGTCATGCGAAATATTAATACTTCTTTCCAACTTCATCATCATACGTAACGCCGTGTATCCGAAGAAAAATTTTTCTTCGTGGGTACAGGGCTTTTCCTGTTGACCCACGAAGCGTTCATAAAGCTATGTGGGTATTTTTATACCTGCATAGCTTTTTTTAATTTAAAAAGGAGTGATTACAATGGAAATGAAAAATGTAAAAGGAACGAAAGACTATTTACCAGAAGAACAAGTACTGCGAAATAAAATTAAAAGGGCCTGTGAAGATACGTTTGAGCGATACGGATGTAAGCCGTTAGAAACACCAACGTTAAATATGTATGAACTTATGTCTTACAAGTACGGTGGCGGTGATGAAATTTTAAAAGAAATATATAGGCTTCAAGATCAAGGAAAACGCGACCTTGCCTTACGATACGATTTAACAATTCCATTCGCAAAAGTCGTGGCAATGAATCCGAACATCCGTCTCCCTTTTAAACGTTATGAAATTGGGAAAGTATTTCGAGATGGGCCAATTAAACAAGGACGATTTCGTGAGTTCATTCAATGTGACGTGGATATAGTCGGTGTAGAATCAGTTATGGCAGAAGCGGAACTTATGAGTATGGCGTTTGAACTGTTCCGAACGTTAAACTTAGAAGTAACGATCCAATATAATAACCGAAAATTGTTAAACGGTATTCTCGAGTCCATAAACATTCCTACTGAACGAACGAGTGACGTCATTTTATCATTAGATAAAATCGAAAAGATTGGGATTGATGGTGTACGAAAAGATGTATTAGAGCGCGGAATTTCTGAAGAAATGGCTAATACGATATGTAATACCGTTTTATCTTGTTTAAAGCTTTCAATTGCTGACTTTAAAGACGTTTTCAATACTCCACTCGTTGCCGAAGGAGAAAGAAACAGTAAACAAAAACATAGACAAAAGTAGGCATATATAGTAAAAAATAATTATGAAACAATATAAACCAAAAGAATTTTCAGAAATGCTTAATGTCTCTGTTAAGACATTACAAAGGTGGGACAATCAAGGTGTTTTACCTGCTTACCGAAACCAAAAAGGAAGATAATACTATACAGAAGAACAGTATAAGGAATATATGAGTATTCAAGAAGAAAATAAAGTAGGCAAAGTAGTTATTCAAATCCAGGTCAGAAAGATGATTTAGAAAATCAGGTTGAGTTTCGCAAATGCACGAGGGATAATTGTAGATAAAGTTATCAAAGGTATTGGTAGCGGATTAAACTACAAAAGAAAACAGTGGAATAAACCTGATTGACAGTTGTATGGAAAGAAATATTTCGACGATCATCATTGCACACAAAGATAGATTTGTACGTTTTGGAGATGATTGGTTTAAAGAGTTTCTTCGTAAAATGGGAGTGGAAATTATGATTGTTAACAATGAAAAACTATCTCCTCAAGAAGAACTTGTTCAGGATTTAATATCTATCATTCATGTATTTAGCTGTAGAATATATGGGTTGAGAACATACAAAAAGAAAATGTCGGAGGATGGAGACTTATGAAAAGAGCATATTTAATAGAAATCAAACCGACAACTGAACAAGTTAGTAAAATCCATCAAACTATTGGGGTGTGTCGATATGTATATAATCTGTATATCTCTAAAAATAAAGAGGCACATGAGTCGGAGGAGAAATTTCTTAGTGGCTATGACTTTTCCAAATGGCTAAACAACATTCATACAAAAGAGTGTGACCAGTGGATTAAAGAAGTGTCGAGCAAAGCTGTAAAACAAGCGATTATGAATGGAGATAAAGCTTTTAAGCGATTTTTTAAAGGTTTATCTCAGTTTCCACGATATAAAAAAAAGAAGAAGCAAGATGTGAAGTGCTACTTTCCGAAAAACAACAAAACAGATTGGACAGTAGAAAGACATAGAGTCAAAGTTCCTACAATTGGTTGGATAAGGTTAAAAGAATATGGATATATCCCTAAAAATGCAACTGTAAAAAGTGGCACAGTATATCAAAGAGCAGGAAGATACTATGTGTCTATACTCTGTGAAGTGAAAGAGGTAAAACCAAATGCAACACTCAATGCAGTAGGTATAGGAATTGATTTGGGAATTAAAGACTTTGCTGTACGTAGCGATGGAAAAACTCACAAAAATATAAATAAAACAGTACAAGTAAAAAAGATAGAAAAACGGTTAAAACGTGAACAACGCTCTTTATCACGTAAATTTGAAAATCTAAAAAAGAGAGGTGAAAAATCTGTTACTAATAAAAGAGTGAATATAGATAAAAATGTTCTTAGAGTGCAAAAGTTGCATGCTCGATTAGCGAATATTCGAATAGAGTATGTAAAGTCTATTGTAACAAATGTGGTGAAAACCAAGCCAACGTTTATTACAGTGGAAGATTTGAATGTGAAAGGTATGATGAAGAACAAACATCTATCTAAAACAATTGCCAAGCAGTCTTTTTTTGCTTTTAAAACGTGGCTTTTGACGAAATGTGAGGAATATGGAATTGAATTACGTCAAGTAGACCGGTTTTATCCATCGTCAAAGTTATGCTCATGTTGCAGTCAAAAGAAAGCGGATTTAAAGCTAT
>NZ_BPLI01000081.1:0-13108 GCF_019656175.1 Bacillus sp. BML-BC051 | reverse complement strand
AGGTGGGTCTTATCTTTATTACACAATACCAAATTATGCTCTCATTTTTTTATAAAATTTATGCAATTATACATAGTTATAATAATTACACAAAATAAATATTACATGTAGTAAAATATAAATTGTGGATACATTCTATAAAGCAGATTCTTTTGAAAGGCGTAACATATCAATCATTGCAGAAGGTGTGGCGTCACTCTAATACTGATCTCAAATCTCTTGTATTTTGTAGACTAACAATCTGGTGTATATAGATGATTCTGTTTTATAGGATGTGTTTACATGTATAACAAAGGGATAATACGGATAGGTTTATATTAAATGAGCGTGGTTCAAGTCGGAGAAAGGCACCTTTAGGTGTCTTTTTTTTATGGAGGATCAGTTTAAAAACTAAAAATAAAAGAACCTCAATAAATGAGGTTCAAAAAATCTACTATTTTAAATTACCTTCGTAAAAAGCAACTCCATTTTGAACATGTTTTAAATACCACGTAATCGTTCCACCACAAACATTTTCATTAAAACTATTAGCATATACTCCATTTGAGTAATAAAGAGTTCTTTTGAATTTACCATTAGAATACTCATAAGGAATTGAGCATGTTGCTTGCTTCGGAGAGCTCACATCTTTTTGTATATCAGCTGAAGCTGACCCAATTCCTCCTGTTAATGCAATACCAGTTGCCAATAGCCCTACTACTAATTTCTTAAACATAATAAATCCCCCTTTAATAGTTTTTATAGCTTACAACTCAACTGTATCACTTTTGTAAATTATGTAAATATCTTGAATATGTAGAAATATTTATTTAATTTTTGGTAATATTGGGATTTTATTTTATCAAATAGAAAATAGAGGGAGTTAGAAAAGTATGTAACAATGCATAATAAATCAATCGGATATTATGATATACTCACAAAGAGCTGATACAAAATTTCTTTAGATTGGAAAACTAAAGTCTTATCTACCTAACAGGAAGGCGCCTAATGGCGTCTTTTCTATATTTTCAAAAGGACCTGCTCAATTCATTCTTTAAAACATAAGGTAAAGTGAACCCGTTAAAATCCATGGAATGAACCCTAGTTTTACCCTTTTATCTAAAGGAGGCACTATTGTTATGGGATATGGTGGTAGTTGCGGCGAAGGCTGCGGTTTCGCTGGAGGATTCGCTTTACTAGTTGTATTATTTATTCTATTAATCATTATCGGATGTAGTTGTTTCTGCTAAAAAACTATTAGAAAAGGTACCTATATATAGGTACCTTTTCTTTATGTGCCTTATTCATTATCGGGTTCCAAACTATTAACTACATTTTGTTTAGAATGTGGTGAGGTGAAATCATTTAGAGTGGAGAAGCCGGAGATATTTGAAGAGTAGAATAATACTAATTACATATTATAAAGATGTTTATTAATGATGGTAACATTCAAGCATTTCGCCCACCTTTAGAATTGGAATATTGAGTACTTTCATCTATAGGTGCTACTTCACTAGGAAAAATCCGTTCCTCTGTAAAGTTGCTTTCGAAATAATAGACACGAAATTTCATATAAAATGCAAATAAACAAGGAACGTATTAGTCGGTTCCTTGTTTATTTAGCTAAAGCAGACTTCTTTGGAGAACCCAAATAAAAGTTAAATCAACTCCTATTTAACTTTTCCCTTCAAATATATGACAGTAAAGAATACATCATCACGGTGTCAGCAAGCAAAAGTGTATTCTGCATTTCTAAAAACAGTAGATGGCAGATTGTGACCTGCTGAATCTGCTAAGAAAGAATATACAAGCACATCCTTAACATCATCTTTATTTCCACTAATGATGACATCAAGAAAATCTTCTATTTGGAATTCTGGCGTAAACAACACAATCTTAGTTGTTCTGTTCGGTTCTAAAGAAACAAAAGTACGAGAGATTTCAACTAATTCATTTTGAGTTGGGAAAGAAATGTTTCGACTTCTCTTAACAGTTACCGTTACATTACTAGTATGACAGCGTGAATCATTGTTTAACATAATGTTGAGAGCAGTTGGAATAATCCCATTTTCAGAAACTGGAACTCGAAACACTCCAGTAGATTTATGAGCCATATAATCACATCCTTTCAAAATAAAATATATTTACAATATATTAGATGCAAGAAACGTTCATTTTGATAGGGACAAATTATATGATTAATATATCTATAATAACCCTCGGTATTACTAAGACAATGATTTAAAAGATTAACAAATATCGTGAGACCCAATCGAATGTATATGAAAAGGAAAAAGAATAAGGCGTCTAAAAAATTACCTATTTTGAGCCAATAATGAGACATTATGTTAATCTTATATGTATAGTTGCACAAAATTGAGAAACTTAAGGAGACAGATTAATTTTATGAGAAAATCATTCATATTACTTACTTTCATTCTAGTATTAGTCAGTGTTACGGCTGCTTGCACACAAGATAAAAAAGATAGTGCCGTTGAAAATGGTCCAATAGAAGAACCAACCGCGAAAAATGAAAATGAAGAATTAATAAATTTTGAAGAAAAAGAAGATATGAGCCGCTTGGAACAAGGTATTTTATTAGTTGGTGAGAGTGTTAAGGGAGGCTATTACTTGACCGCCGTTCAAAATGCATATTTAAATGCTAGTAACGATTCCGTCATTGTTAATGTCTCTGTAAAAAATGTACGAGGTCAAACGATTGGACTATCAGAATTAAAATATAACTTAAAAGATGAAAAAGACGGAAAGGCCTATGAAGGAAAGGTGCTTGATCAAAACCCTTCTGATATACAAGTTAAACCAAATGAAACGGTAGAATTAAAAATAGCTTTTGAAGTGCCAAGTACCGCAGATGAATATATGTTGTATATTGAAAGCTCTTTAGATCCTCTAGGAGCACGCTGGAAAATCGATAAGTTGCAATCACAAAAAAACTAAGTCTCAAATAAGCAAAAAGCAATGAAAAATTTGATATAGATACAAATGAATAATATATAAACATAAAACCATCGATTTAATGAATCGTTGGTTTTTTTCAAAAAATGCTCCATTAAAAACTAGGAGACAAAAAAGAACTAATCCCTACAAGAGATTAGCTCAATACATCAAAAGCTATTATAGTACATAGTTTTATGAACAAACGTTATATAATGTTGTATGGGATACATAACCTGTCATCCCTTTATATGTAACTTTTAACCACTGTTTAGAATTACTGTAATGACCTTGAACATATTCACCAGTTACCCATGTTCCAGTAATTTTCGCACCATCATTAAATGTATGTAAGACAGGTGATCCAACAGTGTAACCACTGCGCATCTTTGCACCATATACACCTACCGTACCTCCCTTTGCACAAGCTGCTACTACAGTTTTATTTTCAGTAGTATTCGTAGCCGCGAAAGCAGAGCCGTTAAATGTAAACAAAGTAAACATAAAAGCTGTTAATAAAGTACAAATAGATAAGCGACGTAACAAAATAAATTCCCCCTTTTTTATAATTTATTTCTTCACAAACGATTATCTTAAATATTCTAACTATTTTCAATATATTAATGTTGAGAAATATTAGTTGTATTTTTGAAATAAGATTTTATCAAAAATAGTAACAAACTCATATTTTACAGAGAGAGCACCGAAAGAAGTCTTCTACATATCAACTATAAAAAACCTCCACCATAAGGCAGAGAGACTTTCAAACTACCCGCAATCTCCGTAAAGATGACCCCAAGTGCATGTGCACCTGCATCTGGATAGCCTAAACTTCTTTCACCAACTGTACCGGGGCGGCCCATGCGAGCTACGATTTCTTTCGTATACTCTGCTCCTTTTTCAAAGGGAATTTTCACTATGTTTAAAATATATGAACACATAAATTCACTTACTTTTTACGAAAATAAAATTGTATTGTTTAGAATTTTAATGTTAATCAATTTGAAACTTTACGAGTTAATTAAATGTGATATTTAAAGAAGGAATTTCTAATGAAGTACTCACATGATGGTATTAATGTTAAAAAACAAAAAAACTCTAACTAATTCGTCATGGCGATTTAGTTAGAGTTTTTTTGTTTGAAGTATTCACGAGTATCTACCCTTGTCTTTTCAGGTAAAACAATATCAAGTTCTTTATCTAACCATGCAAGAGTCTTTTTACGAAGAAACTCACGCATGTGTTCTTCTGCTTCAAGCATTACTAAGTTAATTGTACAAGAAGAATTGCTAGGTTCACAAGAATTACAAGCGTCGTCTCGATACAATAGACCATTCTGTACAATATTTTTACATTGAAAAATAGGTTTTGGACCTTCGACAGCTTCTATTACATCCCAAAAAGAGATATCTTCTGGAGACTTAGCTAACCTATACCCTCCCTTTACACCTGGGACAGAATTCACAATGTCAGCTTTAGATAATTTACCGAAAACTTTTGAAAGAAATGTTTCCGAAAGTCCTTGAAACTCTGCCAAATCTTTTATTCCAACACTTTCCTTAGAAGGAGTATTAATTAAATAAACTAGGCAATGCAAGGCATATTCAACCCCAACACTATATTGCATATACAAATCACCTGCTTTTTATTTTAAGGGTTATCAAATTGTATCTTAGGACCATTTAGAATTTTAGTCAAATAAAAAAAGGCTCTTTTAGAATAGTATGTATTTCATTTGACAAAAATAATTTCAGAGTTTATATTAAAGACCATATCAATCGACGATTAACTTAGTCGACAATTAAAACGTAAAAACTTTTAAAAAGGGGAAATACAAATGAACAAAACACTTATCATAAACGCACATCCAAAAGTGGATGATACATCATCAGTCAGCATTAAGGTTCTTAACCACTTTTTAGAATCTTATAAAGAATTAATTCCTAATAATGAAACGATTGAACAAATTAATTTATACGATGATGTAGTACCAATGATAGATAAAACTGTTTTAAGCGCATGGGAAAAGCAAGGAAATGGACAGAAGTTAACTGATGAAGAACAAAAAGTAACAGAGCGTATGTCCGAGATTTTACAACAATTTAAAAGTGCAAATACGTATGTTATCGTATTACCTTTGCACAATTTCAATATTCCATCAAAGTTAAAAGATTACATGGACAATATCATGATTGCACGTGAAACATTTAAATATACTGAAACTGGATCAGTAGGACTACTTAAAGACGGAAGAAGAATGCTTGTTATACAAGCAAGTGGAGGAATCTATACAAATGATGATTGGTATACAGAAGTGGAATACTCTCATAAATATTTAAAAGCAATGTTTAATTTCTTAGGTATTGAAGATTACCAAATCGTTCGTGCACAAGGAACAGCAGTACTAGATCCAAATGAAGTATTACAAAATGCGTATAAAGAAGTTGAAGAAGCGGCTTCTAGGTTGGCTAACAAATAAATTTTTTCACTGGAAGAATGGTGATTATAAATAAAGAACCCCTCCACCACAAGGCAGAGGGGATCTTCTCATTCCTATTTCAAACTACCCGCAATCTCCGTAAAGATCACTCCAAGCGCATGCGCACCTGCATCTGGATAGCCTAAGCTTCTTTCACCAACTGTACCGGCGCGGCCCATGCGAGCTACGATTTCTTTCGTATACTCTGCTCCTTTAACCGCTGCTTCTGCTCCTTTTTCGAAGGCAGTTTTCATGTCTTCTTCGTTTGAAGCGCTAGCTAACCAAGAGTCTACACATGGAGCAAGTGCGTCAACAAGTGTTTTATCACCAACTACCGCTCCTCTTCCGAATGATCTTTCTCCGATAGATTGTATACCTTGCAGAGCTGCTTGCAACACTTCAGCGAACTCTTTCACTGTTAACTCACGCTTCTCGCCCGCTGCTTTACTAGCTGCGCGGAATGCTCCGCCCCAAATTGGACCAGATGCGCCGCCGCAATGTTCCATAATAATCATGGAGCAACCGTCAAGGAATGATCCGATTGTTACGTTCTCTTGATCTACAATAGAATGCCACTCACGTTTTAATTGCTTAAATCCTTTTGCCACACTCATTCCGAAGTCGCCGTCACCAGCATGCGTATCTAACTCACAGAACGGTACTTCATTTTTAATAATAATATCGCTCATTTTATCAACGAGATAAATCATGTTGTTTAATGTAATGACATTGTCTTTAATAACAGCGTGCTCTTCCGCTGTTTCTATTTCAAAGGAAACTTCCTTCTCTTCTACTTCTTCAAGTACATTCACGTACTCCACACTTTCAACTGGTCCATCTACTTTAAACGCTGGTGTATTACACTCTTTCGATAGTAATGTTTTTAGCTCATCATCTAATTTCATTACTGTTAAAGACATACCAGCCATATCGATACTCGTCATATAGTTTCCGACGAATACTCTATTGATTTTAATGTTTCTAGCAGCTAATTCTCGCGTAACTGCGTTATTAAATAAGTAAAGTTCTTGCAGTGGTGTTCCGCCAAAACCGTTAACTAGAAGCGCAATTTCTTCGCCGTCTTTTACTCCTAAATCTTTTACAAGATCGTTTGTCATACGGTTCGCTAATTCATCCGCTGACAACATTTTTTCACGTTTAATTCCTGGTTCACCGTGAATACCTACGCCGTATTCCATTTCATCTTCCGCAAGTGTGAAAGTAGGTGATCCGCTCGCTGGAACTGTACAAGACGTTAACGCTAAACCAATTGTGCGCACGTTAGCCGCTGCTTTTTCTGCGACAGCTTTCACCGCTCCTAAATCCATCCCTGCTTCCGCTGCTGCACCGGCAATTTTATGAACGAGAATAACGCCCGCAACGCCGCGGCGTCCTACTGTATACAAACTATCCTCTACTGCAATATCATCGTCTACTTTTACGTAGTCAACTTCAATTCCATCTTCCGTCGCTAAATGCGCTCCGTTTTTGAAATTCATAATATCGCCGCTGTAATTTTTAATAATTAATAACGTACCTTTTTTACTAGCTGTTTCTTTAATTGCTTGATACACCTGAATTTGTGAAGGCGACGCGAACACATCTCCGCACACCGCCGCATCTAACATTCCTTTTCCGACTAGTCCTGCATGCGCTGGCTCGTGACCACTACCGCCGCCACTAATTAACGTTACTTTATTTTCGTTCATTTCTTTCTTCTTAATGACTTTATATTTTTTCAAAAGCTCAAGCTCTGGGTGAGCCATAACCATTCCGTTGCACATTTCCATTACTAATGTTTCTGGTTTGTTTATAATCTTTTTCATTGTGATTCTCCCTCAATTCCTTTAATATATTGTGATATATTTGAAATCTTCTTCTTACTGCTCATGTTAAAATGAAAGCGTTTTATAGTAAACGGACAAAATGGACAATCTGTCTAAAGACACCGCTCTCATTTGTAGGTAGGATTTTCATATTAATAACATTCTAGGGATGATCCACATGACCTCTTCTATAATTTCTAAAAAGATAATCGCGAATTCATTGAAGTATTTAATGGAAACAGAGTCCTTTCATAAAATATCAGTGAGCGATATTATGTTACACTGTCAAATGCGTAGGCAAACTTTTTATTATCATTTTAAAGATAAATTTGAACTATTAAGCTGGATTTATAGAGAAGAAACGAAAGAAAACATTATCGACTTTCTCGACTATGAAACGTGGGAAAATATTTTCGATTTATTATTTGATTACTTTTATGAAAATCAAAAATTTTACCGAAATGCTTTTAAAGTCATTGAGCAAAACTCGTTTAATCACTATTTATTTGAGCATACGAAAAACTTATATATGAAAATTATTGATGAATTATCTGTGAGCTGTGGATTCAGCCTTTCTAATGAGACAAAAAATACGATTGCCTCCTTTTATAGTCACGGCTTCGTTGGAACGATAAAAGATTGGATTGAAAGCAAGTGCGAAGTAGATCCGTCCATTATGTCTTCTCTCATGAAAAATATGATAAACAATCAATTACTACTATTACTGGAGCAATCTGCAAAGTAATTAAAGGGTGGCAAAAGCAATGAAAAAGATTATGAATGATGTACAAAATGTTGTTCAAGATATGATGCATGGCTTTTATTTTGAACATAACGACAAAGTAAATTACGACGAAACAAATAACATCATTTATGTAAAAGATATCGAAAAACTGAAACAAGACGTTGTCATTATAAGCGGCGGTGGTAGCGGACATGAACCTGCTGATATCGGTTATGTAGGAAAAGGTATGCTTACGGCGGCCGTAAACGGCAGTATTTTCACTCCTCCAACAGTGGAACAAATTATTGCAGCAACTCACCTCATGCCAAAAGATAAGAGTATTTTATTCATCATTAAAAACTTTAAAGATGACGTAGCGAATTTTCTAGCAGTAGAACACATCGCGAAAAAAGAAGGTAGAAAAATTGACCACATCATCGTAAATGACGACGTTTCAATTGAAGACGATGCTTCTTTTAATAAAAGAAGGCGCGGCGTCGCTGGTACTGTTTTCGTTCAAAAAATACTTGGTGCGGCCGCTCTTGAAGGTCACTCTTTAGAAGAACTAACAACACTCGGCCGTTCTATCACCGAAAATTTACACACATTAGGAGTCGCCCTTTCACCTGCAAACGATCCAGTGAAAGGAAAAGCTTCATTTTCATTAAACAACGATGAAGTCTTTTACGGCGTCGGCATTCACGGAGAAAAAGGATACCGTAAAGAGGCACTATCCTCTTCTGAAATATTAGCGATCGAACTAATGAACAAACTAAAAAGCATTTATCGCTGGAGAAAAGGCGACAACTTTGCCATTCTCATTAACGGATTAGGCGCAACTCCATTAATGGAGCAATACATTTTCGCAAATGACATTCGTCGTTTATGTGAACTAGAAGGCTTACAGATTACATTTGTAAAAGTTGGTACATTGCTAACTTCTTTAGATATGAAAGGTGTTTCGCTTAGTTTGCTTAAAGTAGAGGATTTGGATTGGGTGAAGTGGTTGAAGGAAAATACGGAAACTGCTAGTTGGTAATACAATTAAAGTATAGGTTGTTTCTTGAAATGAACTTTTAGATAACTCAAAATAACAAGCAAAAAGTCCCTTCAAAGTTAAAGGGACTTTTTAGTATGTAGAAATTAGCCTAAACCTAAGATTACATTTCTTGAAAGGGGGCATTTTTATGTTATTCAGGTTTATTGAGGAGCTTTTGTTTGAAGCAACTTTAACCCCATACCAATAAAAATCAGTCCTGTTATCTTATTTAGAATCATTCCTACCTTTTGGTTTCCTCTTAATTTTTCTGTAACATATGAAGAGAAATAAGCAACAAATAAACACCATAATAGTCCAGTTACTGTAAAAGTAAGTCCTAAAATGATAAAAGGCATAGGACCTGAAGCCTTTGTATCTATAAATTGCGGAAGAAACGCAATAAAGAATAAAGAGACTTTTGGATTCGTCAGACTTGTTAAAAGTCCTTGTACATATATCTTTCTAATGTTCAATTTATTGGATGAGGCCTGGAAAGCTACATTTGTCTTATCAAGTATCATTTTAATCCCTAAATATACAAGATAGATAACACCTATAACCTTAATAGTGTTAAATAGCACAATGGATTTTGTAAGTATAATAGATAAGCCAAAAGCAACCAACAACGTATGAACTAAAGAACCAGTAATAATACCAAAAACAGAATACACACCTGCTTTTCTACCTTGTGAAATACTTCTTCCCACAATATACATGGTGTCCGCACCAGGAATTAAATTTAATAAAATCCCTGTTAGTAAAAACACTTCATAATTAATAATACCGTACATTCTAGCACCTCTATCTAATTTTTTGGTGCCCTTATTGATATTAAATTAAATAGACGGAAAAAGAAAGTATTTTCTATTTATTCAATAAAATTAGTGGATTTTTGAATCTACAAACGAAATCCAGCTATTAAAAGATTCAATTACTGAAGAATTCTGCACTCAATATTACAGCAAAATCATATCAAAAATGTAAATTCTCATTTCCCTGGTACTTTCCTTTATTAAGTCTTTTTCTTATGAATAATTCTGCAACAATTAAATTAGGTACCCACGCTAACCAAGCAATAATAGCGTAACTAAGTTCAAACCGCTCTATTCCAAATAGAACGATAAACAACGGTAGCCAAATTCTTAATGTAACTGCTCCAAAGGTTAAAGAATAATTTCTAATCATCCAATTCCGATGGTCTTTAATTTTTTTATTCTTAACTCTATGTAACGCTTCATATGCTGATGTTAGCCAAAATACGGATAGCAAACCGAAACCTAGCTTCGCTACCAATCCTCCCGTAGCATAAAAGGATAAATATAGTCCAGAAACGCCTCCTAATAATATACCAACCATATAGATTCTCCCAACTATTCGATGACGGTTGATATTCCTTTCTCTAAATTTAGTGGATAATGTAAAAGGACCAATTACTAATGCTACTATACTAGTTGTAATATGTATAAATAGCATCATATACCAGAACGCACTTAATTTAGATCCAAACATAAGCTTCACTTTTACAAGCCCTGTTTGAAATCCATCCATAATAAAATATTGGACAACAATATAACTAGCTACTAAAAAAGCAAAACAAGTAACTACAAACCAAATTTTCCTGTTCAAATTTTACTGCCTCCTTATTACATGAAGGAATTAGATTATTCATTACTGTTCATTCTAGGGAAAAATAGAAAAGCCTTCTTTACTGATCTATTCGACACATTGTTTTTATAAACCGAATGACTTACATGCAACGACGAATAAAATATATGATATAAGAGCCTTCTTCATACATAAAAACCCTCAAGTATATCGTTCTATACTTGAGGGTTTACTCATCTCTCATTTTCTTACATCAATATTCAGCTCATCTGTAATCTGCTCAAGATGAAAAAATCTTTTTAAATAATGGATATCAGACCATTTCTCTTCCCCACCAATAATAAATAATTCTTGCGCATCATACATAAATGAAAAGCTTGGATAGAAACTGTCAGCCTTTATTTCAATCTCACCAGTACGATTACTGATAACCTTACAGTCTGCTGAATAGCTTAATAACGTATAGAGAGAATCTTGTGCTGATTGGAAGAAATACTTCATAAGTGTGGTTATATCATCACTATTAGTAATGAACACGTTAAAAAAGTTCGTATCCCTTTTCTTATTAGTAAAAACTAGCTCAAAATGGAGTTTATTCTCTTCTAAAAAACCTTCAATAAAGTCCCTACATAAATACGTTTCAAATAACATATACATAGGAATTTTTTTATTTGCACCTATCAATCCTTTAATGATTTCTTCGAATCCTGTATGCTGATTCCAATTTGTTCCCACCCCTATCATAATAGGACGATTTAAATAGATAGGATACGGTGATAATCCTTCATCTTTTAACATATACACTCTTTTTCCATCTGTATGAAGAGCTGGTTGATACTCTTTTAGTACGTATTGGGATAATTGAACATGTAACACATTTACACCTGCCTATCATGTCATACATAAACTATATCTATTAAATTAGAAAAAAGGATGAACCATTCGCATTTTACCGTGTTTAAGCGAGGAGAACTAGAATCATTTTATAAACGAAATCGCACAAGGGCATAATCACCTCACTGAAGGATGACAGGTCTTCCAAATAAAGCTGGATAATAAATGAACATCGCACCTACAAATGAACAAACTAAACAAAAAACAGCTTCGTATTTTATGACTAAAGAAGAGTTCGTATCAAGCTTTTTTTCCTCTCTTTTCAATATCAATTTAAATAACGCTGTATATAATACTTTATATAAGACATACCCAATAATTGCCCCAAGGGTATTCGTAAATAAATCATCAATATCCGTAATTCTATTATTTAATAATTGATTTAACTCAATTGCCAATGAAAAAAAGAATCCTGCACATACGGTGTTTTTCATTTTTCTAAACTGCGGCCAAATAGTCGGTAGTAAAAAACCTAACGGCATAAACAGTACAATGTTTAAAAGATACGTCGTACTACCTGCCGTATCAAATAGAGTCAAATTAATTTGATTTACACGAATCCACGTTTCATATCTACTTATATCCCATACAGTCGCGATTTGCGTCACCTTATACACGAGCGAAAGGTAGAACAGAAAAACATATACCCATAGAAAATGCCGAATAGATATAGTTCTTTTCGCTTTAACATAACATCCAATTTGAAATACAATACAAAACATAATAGTAAAAAAATAAGTATACAAATAACTCATCAAAACTCCTGTATGCATGTGGAATCCCCTAACTTTACATTTTCATCTATGACTTTGTTGTTTATAGGATAG
This sequence comes from Bacillus sp. BML-BC051, assembly GCF_019656175.1. Classification (NCBI taxonomy): domain Bacteria; kingdom Bacillati; phylum Bacillota; class Bacilli; order Caryophanales; family Bacillaceae; genus Bacillus; species Bacillus sp. BML-BC051. The sequence goes on along the minus strand of NZ_BPLI01000081.1, from coordinate 780 downwards.
GAGAAACTTTTAAAATAAAAAGTGGGGTAAATATAAAATTTTTCTTAAATCTTCACATGCAACCCTTGTAGTATATAACCATTTGAATCGTTTGTTCAGTTAACATGTGAAATTAAGAAATATATGACGTACTATAATCACTCTTGCTATCAATGGAATTTAAAGAAGATGACTCCTGTTTGCATACAGAAATCATCTTTTTTAGGTTGCCTAAATTTTTTTAGAATGCCCTTTACAAAGGGTACAGATCAAGAGCATCTTATTCCTATTCAAGGGGATCAACTATACCTTCTTCCATTAAAATCACTAAAACCCATTTACAAATCTATAAAAGTAGATATAATATCCTTATGGAACCTTTATTAATTTATAAAGCATTGTCAAATGAAACAAGATGTCAAATTTTATCATGGTTAAAAAATCCAGAAAACCATTTCGACGAAAAACCTTATCTAGAACAAGACCTTAACTTTCAAGTTGGAGTATGTGTAGGAGATATCCAGCTTAAAACTGGCTTAGCCCAATCGGTTATTTCTAGTTATTTATTAACTATGAAAAAAGCAGGCTTACTAGAGTCTGACCGAATTGGAAAATGGACCTACTATCGTCGAAACGAAAAAACAATACGAGAGTTTTCTGAATACGTCCAAAACGAATTATAAAATGAAAGCTAATAATTAATCAGCATACTAATTGATTTTTAGCTTTCACTCATTCTGCTTTTTTACAGGTATTCAATTACTTTTTATAAATTGCACTGCCTATAAAGTGAAACTTTAA
>NZ_BPLI01000080.1:0-45751 GCF_019656175.1 Bacillus sp. BML-BC051 | reverse complement strand
TTTTATGGGCAGTTGATCCCCCACCTAACTTCTTTGCTTTCGCTGAATTTTGAGGTGGGGGGTCTTACTGCCCATTAAAGCGGGATAAAATTAGAAAGTAAGCCAAATAAGAAGAACACTCACATAACCAAATTACATTGCTAGTAGCTACTCTTCTTATACCTTTCACTCATGCTACTACAATGTACCCCCTTCCCCTTTATATAATGAAGAAGGCCTTAGTCCATATGGACTAAGGCCTTCTTATACATCCTAAAATACCCCTACCTCGTATTTTTATTTTCGACAAAAAATAGGTGGGGGTATAATTCGCTATCTCATCGCTAAAAGTTTACTCTTCGCATTAATAGGAATATTTACAGCTTCAATTTCTTCAATCGCCTCGCCGTAGCGCCCTTTTGCATACACCTTTAATGCTTCATCTCTCTTTAACATATGCTTAACAGTCTTCTTTATTTTTTGTTCTCTTCCACGTTCGTCAAACGCAATAAATTCATATTCATACCATTCATCACCAATAGGCTGACCAATTGTATTCACAACCGTATAGTATTCTTTCGTCTTATAAAGCGGATTATATTTATCGATAACCGGTCCAAATTTCGTAGGCAGTAACATTATTACTATCACTACCATCGCTATTATAGTAGTGATCATTTTTTTCTTCATAATAAACATTCCTCCTCAGCAGGATATATATACATCCATTTTAAAAAGAAGGAATAAAATCTACTATTGAATCTCATTACATTACACTTACATTTTTGTAAGAATTAAAAAAGGTGAACGAATTTACTCGTTCACCTTTTAGCTCGCTTTAAAGCCACCGCCAAGTACATCACGTACATCATGAATAACAACGAAAGCATCTTCATCTACTCGGCCGATAACTTGCTTTAACTTAACAAGCTCTTGTTTATTAATAACAATATATAATACTTCTTTATTTTTACCAGTATATCCGCCGCGTCCTTCTAATACAGTGACACCGCGTGTCATGTTTTTCGTAATAGTTTCACGTATTAAGTCTGGTTGATTTGAAATGATTGTAACAGCCGTTTTTGTATCCATTCCTTCTACAATGAAATCAATCACTTTTGCTCCAATGAATACTGCAACAAGTGTGTACATTGCTTTTTCTTGTCCTATTATAAATACAGAACCAGCAATTACAACGATATCAATAATAAGTACGCCTTTACCAACGCTCCACCCTAAATATTGATTTGCTAATTGTGCTAAGATAGCCGATCCTCCTGATGTACCTCCAGCTTTGAACATACAGCCTAACCCGACACCGACAAATAAACCAGCGAATAGAGCCGCTAATAACGTATCACTATTTACATGATACTCAATATGTTCCGTAACATATAAAAACAAGGATGTTTCTACAATCCCTAAAATTGTATAAACCATCGTTTTCTTATCAAAAAATTTATAACCGATAGCTAGTAAAATTGCATTTATAGCAAAGTTCACAATCCCCGGCGACCAATCAAATAAATAGTACGTAACAACCGTTACACCAATAATTCCACCCTCTGATAAACGGTTTGGAATTGCAAAGTAATTAATACCAATTGCGAACAATAATGAACCAATTGTAATTAGTGTTATTTCTTTTATACGTTGATTAACCATAGTTCATACCTCCCCCCATTTGACATTGTATCACTATCTCCTAGAGGTTTAGAAGTTGTTTTTATTGCACATTCCCCCTCTTAAAGATCGAGATATTATGTTTAAACAAAGGGGTGATTAATTATTCATATTCGCTCTAACTGTACGGACAAATCGCTCCACATTCCCCTTCTGAATATACTTAGCTCGAATGGTTTCATGATTACAAGTACATTCGAAATGCGGACGACAAACTATGCTATCTATATGCAAATATGAATAATCTTTAAATGTTGCAGAATAGTATGGAAATTTCCCATAAAAGAGAAGACGTCTAGTAGTAGCCGCAAAAATCCCATGCTGATACGATAACGTAAAATTATCCTCCTCAAATATCCCTACTACAAAGGCCAAAATCTTTTCATCATCTTCTATATACTTTTTCATACTCGATAAAAGTTCATTCATGCATATTCCTCCAAATACTATTTTTGAAAAGAATCCATGGATTATTACAGACCGGTTTAACTCCTTTATAAAGTATGAAACGCGTTTCCTGTCAAAGATATTTCAAAAAAATAATCCGTTATGCAATTTACACATAACGGATTAAAACTAAACAGTAGAGCGTTCCACAAGTTCGTATGGAATTTCCACCTTTTCTTGTTTAGAACTTTCATCACTTATTTGCCTGTAAAACATTTCAAAGGCCTTTTTACCTATTTCCTTTAAATTTTGATCGATGGTTGTAAGTTGTAACACTTGCGAAATAGGTTGATTATCAAAGCCAATAATCGCTAAATCTTTAGGAACTTGAATACCTAATTTTTCAGCTTCTGTCATCACCCCAATCGCAACTTCATCTCCTGCTACTATTAACGCTTCAGGAAGATGCTGCATCCCCTTTAATTTATGAGCCACTCTCACACCATCTTCTAATGTAAAACATTCTGTGAAAATCCATCCTTCATTCACTTCTTCATCTATAGATTGCAATTGCTGTTTATAAACATCAAAACGCTTTTGACTACTCGGTCCTAATTTTCTTCCTGTGCAATAACCAATTTTTTTATAACCTTTCTCAATTAAATAATCCATTCCTAATTGAAAAGCGGCCGAATGATTCGTATATACACTTGAGATATTCGAAATATCATTATCTTCACAAGCAACAATTGCCCCATAGGAAGCATACGGTTCTATCGTTTCCCAATCATTTGCACGAGAACAAATAATAAGACCATCCAATTGTTTTGTTTTTAACATATGTAAACTTTTCATTTCTTCTTTTTTATTATAATTCGTTTGGCAAAGTAGCACTCTATAATTATGAGCTAACGCCACCTCCATCATCCCGCCTACCATCGCATCAAAACACGGATGATTAATATACGGTAAAATCACACCAACAATATTCGTCTTCCCTTTTGATAAATGAACAGCATTTGCGTTTTGCGAGTAATTCAACTTCTCAACTATCTCTATAACCGCTTTCCTTTTCTCTTCACTTACATACGGATGATCATTCAATACTCTCGAAACAGTCGTAACTGAAACTCCCGCCATCTTTGCAATATCTTTAATATTAGCCATACACTCACCTCTACTTTTAAAATTAATGAATTCCATGCACATATGTCAAATCTTCTCATCATTACACCTTCATTCGTTTTTCTTACAAAAGTGTAATTCTCCTGTAAGCTAATTCGATAGTTACTTCTTACGATATTTCATACAATTAAGTCAGAAACAAGGCAACAACTATTCGAAAAGGAGCGGATTCATATGATGAACAAAATGAAATCAAACAATTTTTTAAATACAATGGGCATGGTATTTTCTACTCTAATCGATGCTAAAGCTGTTGCTTCTACATTAAACAAGTAAGGAGAATTCATTATGAACAATATCACATTTAACAAATTAGATTTTTTAGGACTAGCTAGCGGATCAGTTCTTCTTACTGCTTTTATTTACGCCGCTACGCTTGTATAACTTTGTGTCCCCTTTCCCCTTTACCCCGCTTTAACGGGCAGTAAGACTCCCACCTCAGAATTCGGCGAATGCGAGGAAGTTAGGCGGGAGATCAACTGCCTGTAAAAGCCCGATTGGTTCAACTAATAATCAGTGGGGACGAACAAAACCCCCACTGATTAAAGTTTCACTTTATTATAAATAGTAATAGAAAAGACGACCGTCTATGCCCGGTCGTCTTTTCTTATTTTTGATTTGATTGCAAAGTTTCCTTTAGCTCCTCAAATTTCTCATTTAATTGATCTGTCATCATTTTCATCGCTGTTTTTCGATCTATTTGTTCTTCAGCATCAATTTGAATTGGGTCTCCAAAAATCAATTGTGCCTTTTTCCCTTTTATTAATTCTTTTACACTTGATGGACCAACATAAGCTGCCGGTACTAACGGGACATTAGAACGTAGCGCAATCGTAACAGCCCCAGCTTTTAATGAAACATCTTCTGTTGATCGTGTCCCACTCGGAAAAATCCCTACTACTTTCCCTTCTTTTAATAGGCGTGACGGAATTTTGAGTGTACTCGGTCCTGGATTCGCACGATCTACAGGAAATGCATTCACATTTTTAAAGAACCAGTTTTTGAATTTCCCTTCAAATAATTCTTTTTTTGCCATGTAATGAATTTGGGTCGGGTACATCCCTGTAGCTAACATTAATACATCCATAAAACTTGTATGTGTACACGCAACAACATATGGGCCGCCTTCTGGTAACTTTTCTCTCCCTTGCACTTCTACTTTTCCAGCTGTTTTAAATATATATTTCAACAAAAATGTAATTGGTTTATACATTTGTTTCGTTCCTTTCTGAACATCCGAATTATAATCATTTTCTTACAACGATTATAACACTAAGTTTTAGGAGTTGGTAATAAAAATGAGTATTAATTGTTAAATTTCAATTCTTACAAAAGTGTAATTTTCTTGTAAGCTAATTCGATAGTTACTTCTTACGATATTACATACAATTAAGTCAGAAAGAAACAACAACTATTCGAAAAGGAGCGGATCAATATGATGAACAAGATGAAAACGAACAATTTTTTAAATACAGTGGGCATGGTATTTTCCGCTCTAATCGATGCTAAAGCTGTTGCTTCTACATTAAACAAGTAAGGAGAATTCTTTATGAACAATATCACTTTTAACAAATTAGATTTTTTAGGATTAGCTAGCGGCTCTCTTCTTCTTACTGCTTTTATTTACGCTGCTACGCTTGTATAACTTTGTGTCCCCTTTCCCCTTTATATAGAAAAAGACGACCGTCTATGCCCGGTCGTCTTTTTAAATGTTTCTTTCTTTTAACTCTTTTAAAAGCTGTATCATTTCAGCTTGTTGTTTTATCTTCTTACGACCATTTCGATTAATTGCTGCAAGCTCACAAGCAACTCCGACGGCAAAGAAAAACAATAAACTTTCTAACATGTGAAATCCTCCAATTGCCTATTAAACAGCTTGGCGTAATTGCTCTTCTTGTAAAATCTTCTTATTTATATTTTCTTCTTTTCTCTGACAAACGTTATTGCGAATAAGTGCTGCAATAACAAGTAAAGTTCCTACAATATCAAACATTGTTATTTGATATCCTTGCATCATCATAATAATTAAAGTCGTAATAGGCACAAAGTTAATAAATAAAATCCCATTAATAGATGATAAAATTTTCACACCGTAATTCCAAGCGAGTAATGCTACGATTCCCGGTAATGTCATCATAAACAATAAATCATATTTCACGATAGAAATCGTTCCCATGCTCGGAATCGGTACATATCCAAGCAATGTAATGATTACAGTTATAATCCCTGTGACAGTCGTACCGAATACACACGTCAACGTAGAATAACGTAATGTTGACCAATCGCTACACGTTTGACCACCCATCGTATAAATAACCCAACCTACAACCCCAATAAATATACATGCTAGTGAAAACATGTTATCTTTCAATGTTAAAAAGAAACTCATATCACCTTTTGTAATAACAAATAGAGCTCCTATAAAAGCGACCATCATGCTCGTTATCATATACTTTTTCGGTTTTACATGCTTATATCCCCATAGAATACAAATAGAAATCATCGGCATCAGTGCTTCCATAATAGACGCTACCATCACGCCTGATTTTCCCATTAACATTTGACCTAAAAATATAAGTACATTATATACAGTAAACGCCATCGTCCCGAAAAAGACGAGTAACTTTCCTCTTCCCTCTAAACGAAATGCCTGCTTTCCTTCTTTCATTAACAACAATACAATCAGTACGATTGCCACCGCTCCATAGCGAATAAGCGAAAAATAAAATGGATCTATGTATTCTAGCGCATGATCAGCAACTGGAAACATCGCTCCCCATGACATACTTGCAATTAAACATGCTAAAGCCCCTATTATCATTTGACCTTTTCTCAATACAATTCCCCCGCTTCTTTCTATTTGCACAAAGAAAATTGTAAAAGAAAAAATATATCACGTAAAATGATTCAAAATGATGTTAACTATCACTTATAATGATAGTTAATATCAAGGAGGATCATACTATGGAATTAAGAGACTTACAAATCTTCCAAAGTGTTGCCGACCAAGGTAGTGTAAGTGGCGCAGCAAAGGAATTAAACTACGTACAATCAAATGTAACTGCACGTATTAAACAACTAGAAAACGAACTAAAAACACCGCTCTTTTATCGTCATAAACGAGGCATGACTTTAACAGCTGAAGGAAGAAAAATGCTCGTTTATGTTAATAAAATTTTGCAAGATGTCGATGAGCTAAAACAAGTATTTTTAGATAGTGAAACACCGTCTGGTATATTAAAAATCGGCACGGTCGAAACAGTAAGTACATTACCTACCATTTTATCTTCTTACTATAAACGTTATCCGAATGTCGATTTATCATTACAAGCAGGTCTAACAGAAGAATTGATTAGAGAAGTACTTGATCATCAATTAGATGGTGCCTTTATATCAGGTCCTATTAAACATCCACTAATCGAACAATACGATGTTAGTACAGAAAAATTAATGCTTGTAACACAAAATAAAGCTTTTCATATAGAAGAATTTACAACAACGCCTCTACTCGTTTTTAACCAAGGATGTGGATACCGTTCCAAACTAGAACGCTGGCTTAAAGATGAGGGTTTGCTACCAAAAAGAATTATGGAATTTAATATATTAGAGACAATATTAAACAGTGTTGCACTCGGTCTTGGAATTACACTCGTACCACAGTCTGCTGTCCACCATCTTTCTAAAGCTGGTAAGGTACATTGTCATGCAATCCCTGAAAAGTATGGTAGTATTTCAACGGTTTTCATACGCCGTAAAGATAGCTATACGACAAATTCAATGCGTAGCTTTTTAAAAACAATCGAAGAGCATCATCACATCAACATGCTTTAAAAGACATTCTTACACGGATGTCTTTTTTTCTTACAAAAGTGTAAGTCTTTCGTAAGCTAATTCGATAGTTGCAGGCGATCATATTTCCTATAATTAAGATATAAAGCAGGGCAACAACAATTCGAAAAGGAGCGGATACGCATGATGAACAAAATGAAATCAAACAAATTTTTAAATACAATGGGCATGGTGCTATCCGCACTTGTCGATGCAAAGGCTGTTGCAACTACATTAAACAAATAAGGAGAGATTATAATGAACAACATTACATTTAACAAATCAGATTTCTTCGGACTTGCAAGTGGAGCGACTCTTCTTACAGCTTTCATTTACACACTTGCTCAAGGTCTTGTTTAACACTTTGTTTCCCCAAACCCCTTTATATATAGAAAAAGCTGCTCGTCTTATAGACAAGCAGCTTTTTAGTTTATCCCACTTTAATGGGCAGTAAGACCCCCACTGATTAAAGTTTCACTTTATTTCATATATAATTTGACCTGTTTTCGTCATATCGTATCCGCCAATTGCTTTTAATTCATTATGAAATTCTTCCGATTGCAGAATGTCTTTCACGACTTCAATCAGCTCTTCATTTTCTTTATTCTTCAAAATCACTAAATCATACTGTTCTTTCATGATTGGAACAAAGTCTACATTTACAATTTGCGAAAACTTTTCTGATCCTACTCCCACATCAGCTTTTCCATTCGCGACTTGTGTCGCAACACCAAGATGATTCGATTCTTCCCATTCATACCCACTAATACGTTCTTTATTTAACTTTTGAATGCGCAATTGTTCATCCACTAATACCCTAATGCCAGAGCCTTTTTCTCGATTTACAAATCGTATAGATGATTGAGATAAATCATCCCATGTTTTTATATTTTTAGGATTCCCCTTTTGCACATAAAACCCAACGTTCCTTGCTAATAAATTAATCATAGTACACGGTTGTCCAACTAAAATACGTTTTACGTAAGGAACATTATATGTACCCGTTTCTCCATCAAACAAATGAAGACTAACGATACTTCCTTCTCCTTGATACATTTTTATTAAACTCGTTAAACTACCTTGATATGCCCTTAATATATTTGAACCTATCAGGCGATTTTCTATACGTTTTGCCAACATATCTAACGTTAGTTCTTGTCCGCTAATAATACATGTATCCAAGCCTCTACTATCTTCGCTCTTTACAGGCGTACCTTGTATTCTCCCTGTTTTCATTTGCTTTATATATTGTTCTAAATCCGTTGCATCAATGCGCATCTGTCTACCGATTCTATAAGAAGGCAGTTCTCCTTTTTTAATTAGATCGTATACAGTTAATTTTGATACTTTTAATCGCTTCGCTACTTCTTCCGTTGTGTAGGAATGATGATCCATAGACGATTCCTCACTTTCTTCCTTCATTGTAACAAAGAAAAGAATTTTTCTCCTATATTTTAAAAACAACTACATCGTTCAAATTATATTCAATTATAACTAGTTATAATTAGTTATAATTAGTTATAATTGAATATATCAAAACGAAAGGGGATTTTTTTATGAACAAGTTTACATTACGATCCATCGGAGCACTTATACTTTCTTTTCTTCTTTTATTTAGCGTTGCATGTACAAGCGGAGATAAGAAAGAGAAATCAACTGCTAAAGAAGGAAAAACAGTTGAACTTACTATATCAGCTGCTGCAAGCTTACAAGATGCACTAAAAGAAATTGAAACAAAATATAAAGAAACAGAACCTAATATTAAGCTTTCTTTTAACTTCGGTGCTTCTGGTGCACTTCAACAACAAATTGAACAAGGTGCACCTGCTGATTTATTCTTCTCAGCAGCCGAAGATAAATTCCAAGCTCTTGTTAAAAAAGGATTCATTAATGAAAAAGAAGGGAAAAATCTTCTTGGAAATGAACTCGTTCTAGTTGTCCCAAAAGATAGTTCTCTTACAAAAATTCAAGATTTAAAAGATGAAAAAATTAAGAAAATCGCACTTGGTACACCTGAATCAGTACCTGCTGGAAAATATGCAAAGGCTTCTCTCACACATGAAAATCTATGGAATGATATTCAAAATAAAATCGTATTTACAAAAGATGTTCGCCAAGTGTTAACATATGTAGAAACAGGTAATGTCGATGCTGGCATTGTATACAAAACAGATGCTCTTATTTCAAACAAAGTAAAGATTGGAGAGACAGCAGCAGCGACTTCTCATGAGCCAATTCACTATCCTTTAGGTGTTATAAAAGAATCTAAGCACAAGAAAGAGGCGACTTCATTTTATGAGTATTTGCAGTCAAAAGATGCACAATCTATCTTTAAGAAATATGGATTTACAGTCCTATCATAATTGCCATGAGCTTTGATGCTATTTTGTCACCAATCTTTCTATCTTTACGAGTAGCTGCATGCGCCACCATCATCGTTACAATTTTAGGAACGATAATCGGACGGGCTTTAGCACGCTCTTCATGGCGATATAAAGTTATATTAGAAACAATTTTCTTATTACCAATGGTACTTCCACCAACTGTAATTGGTTTTTTTCTCATTATCATTTTCGGAAATAATAGTCCCATTGGAATGTGGATAGAATCATTGTTTCAGCAGTCTATTATGTTCACATCTACTGCTGCGATCATCGCTTCTACAGTTGTTGCATTTCCGCTTATGTACCAATCAGCAAAAACAGGATTTTCTATCGCAAATGTACAAATTGAAGAAAGCGCTCGTGATCTTGGTGCAAGTGAATATCAAGTTTTTCTACATGTCACACTTCCGCTTGCATTTCCCGCCTTACTAAGCGGAATGATTTTAAGCTTTGTTCGTGCACTAGGGGAATTTGGTGCTACGCTCATGTTTGCCGGAAATATTCCTGGTAAAACACAGACAATCCCAACTGCAATTTATATGGCGATTGATGCAAGTAATATGCAACTCGCTTGGACACTAGTAGTTATCACTATTAGTATGTCACTCCTATTTCTGCTATGTATTCAGCTTATTAATAAAAGAATCACTAACTCTTAAAGCAGCTTCTGCCGAAGCTGCTTCTTTATTTCTTAGGAAATAAAATATACTAGCGGGAAATAACTGAATTTTACCTTTTATTAAAATATACATTTTATTTGAATTCACTTTCTAAAATAGGCAATTTCCTGTTATTATATGGAGGTGTTTCAAAAAATGAAGAAATGAAAACGCATTTATATCGTGAATTCTTCATCCTGTTTTAGCAATCGGTAATCTTCTACTCTATTAGTGGGGCATTACCGATCGTTAGAACGATATGTAATTATATTGGTATAGAAAACCGAAGGGAGTCTTGTAATGGACATTTTATTAGCGCTTCTTCCTGCAATTGCATGGGGAAACATCTTATTAGTAAGCGTAAAAATGGGCGGTGGTGCATATAGCCAAACGGTAGGTATGACAATCGGTGCTCTATTCTTCGCAACAATTATGTATGTATTTACTCAACCAGCTTTAACAATGACAGTCTTGATTGTTGGTTTTATTTCAGGTTTATTCTGGGCATTAGGACAAGTAAACCAATTAAAAACAGTTGAAAAACTAGGTGTTTCAACTACTGTAACGATTTCTACTGGTATGCAACTTGTTGCAACTTCTATCTTTGGGGTTATCGCTTTCCGTGAGTGGACTACTACAACGACGATTGTTCTGGGAACGATTGCAATCCTATTAATTGTAGTTGGTGTTGTATTCACATCACTAGATGACAAAGAAAATGCACAGCCACCAGGACAATTGAAAAAAGGACTTCTTACTTTAATTGTTTCTACTTTCGGCTACCTTGTATATGTAATTATTATTCGTTGGTATAATATCGATGGTTGGTCTGCTATTTTACCACAAGCAGTTGGTATGTTTGTTGGTGCGGTTGTACTGACATCTAAACATAAGCCATTTAATAAATATGCAATCCGTAATGCTTTATCTGGTTTACTATGGGGAACTGGAAACTTATTCTTACTTCTTTCATTACCACGTGTCGGAGTAGCAACAAGCTTCCCATTATCTCAAACTGGAATCGTTATCTCAACATTCGGTGCGATTGTCTTCTTAGGCGAAAAGAAAACAAAACGTCAATTGATCTTTATTGCACTAGGTAGTGTTTTAATTATCGGCGGCGCTGTATTGTTAGGTATGACAAAAGCATAAACTTATAATCTATTAATCCCTGAAGCAATTATGCTTCAGGGATTTTTTATTACAACTATTTTTTAAATATAATAATCTTTATAGCCTTATTTGTATCACCTCTCCTCCCTCCCATTCCATTCTTTTCACGATAAGTCTTTTCTTTTTACAAAATTCTCTTAAAAATGGTATCGTTTTTTATAACATATCTCCACTAGAAAGGAATAAAGGATATGCTAACTAAACATCGAATTCTATTTATTGGTGCTGGTCGTATGGCAGAAGCTATATTTTCCGGATTACTTAAAACAAGCAAAGAATACATCGAAGAAATTATCGTTTCTAACCGAAGCAACGTAGAAAAGCTAGAACAATTACAAGCACGATATAATGTGTCTACTGCAACAGATTGGAAGCAGCATGTTACATCTGTTGATACGATTGTTTTAGCAATGCCACCTTCTGCACATGAAGAATTATTAGCAGAATTATCTCCGTTACTATCGAATCAACTTGTCGTAACGGTAGCCGCTGGCATTGGCCCATCTTATTTAGAAGAAAGACTTCCCGGGGGAACACCTGTTGCTTGGATTATGCCAAACACAGCTGCTGAAATTGGAAAGTCTATCTCCTTATATACAATGGGACGATCAGTAAACGAGATGCATCAAGAAACCCTGCAACTGCTTTTAAGAGGCATTGGTACTTCGCAACTTTGCACTGAAGAGGAAGTTCATCAGCTAACTGCAGTTACTGGAAGTGCACCAGCTTTCCTTTATTACTTTGCTGAAAGCTTAATTGAAGCAACAAAAAGTTATGGAGTCGATGAAGCAACTGCCAAACACCTTGTCATTCAAATGATTTCTGGCTCTGCTTCTATGCTTGAACAAACGCAAGATCCAGCTAACCTCCGCGAACAAGTAACAACACCAGGTGGTTCCACAGCTGAGGGTCTCAAAGCTTTATATGAATATAATTTTTCAGAGGCAATTCAAAAAGCAGTAGAAGCAACAAACAAAAAAGCTAGGGGGAAATAATATGAATTTAACAAGTTTAAAAGACTATACAACATTACATAACGGTGTAAAAATGCCTTGGTTCGGTTTAGGTGTTTTTAAAGTAGAAGATGGTTCAGAAGTAATTGAATCTGTAAAAGCAGCAATTAAAAATGGCTACCGCAGCATTGATACTGCCGCAATTTACCAAAACGAAGAAGGCGTTGGACAAGCGATCCGTGAATCAGGTGTTTCACGTGAAGAATTATTCATTACATCAAAAGTATGGAATAGCGATCAAGGGTATGAAACGACACTTCGAGCATTTGAGACTACATTAGAGAAATTAGGTCTAGAATATTTAGATTTATATTTAGTACATTGGCCTGTAAAAGGGAAATATACTGAATCATGGAAAGCGTTAGAAAAGCTTTATAAAGATGGCCGTGTTCGCGCTATCGGTGTGAGTAATTTCCATATTCACCACTTACAAGACGTATTTGAAATTGCTGAAATTAAGCCAATGGTCAACCAAGTGGAATACCATCCACGTTTAGCACAAGAAGAATTACACGCTTTCTGTAAAGACCATAATATCCAACTTGAAGCTTGGTCACCATTAATGCAAGGCCAACTGCTAGACAACCCAACATTACAAGACATTGCAACAAAATATAATAAATCAACTGCGCAAATTATTTTACGTTGGGATCTACAAAACGAAGTTGTAACGATCCCTAAATCTATTAAAGAACATCGCATTATTGAAAATGCAAATATATTCGATTTTGAATTAAGTGCTGATGACATGAAAGCAATTCAAGCTCTAAATGAAGATCGTCGCGTTGGTCCAGATCCAGATAACTTTAACTTCTAATAGAAAAACCACTGCCATATGCAGTGGTTTTTCCTATTAAAGAAAACTGAAAATTTAAACTATATTTCATTTGGTTGACACTTCATTATCCAAGGTGTAAGATTTTGAATTATCAAAGAAACACAAAAATTAATAAAGTTTATTCGTTTACTCATTGTATCAAGAGAGGTGGAGGGACTGGCCCTTTGAAACCTCGGCAACAGGTTCATTTTGAATACTGTGCCACTTCCTGCAAGCTTTGTGCTTGAAAGATAGAATGAGGGACTTCGTTTATATACGGGTGCATAACTTGTACGTAAAAATCCCTCTTTCTCAATACGAAAAGAGGGATTTTTTATTTTTCATTTCCCTCATCATCATCCAAACTTAATTATTTAGGAGGAAAATCAAATGAAAAAGAAGTTTGTACCCGGTATTGCATCAGTTGTAGGAGTAAGTATTTTATTAACTGGTTGCGGTAGTTATAAAAACGAAGCGAGCGGAGCAAATGCAAAAGACGAGGCGCCTAGTAAACAGATTTTAAACTTATCTTCACCTACTGAAATACGAACAATGGATACAGCTCGTGCTACAGATACTGATTCTGGTCAAGTAATGAGAAACGTATTTGAAGGTTTGTATAATCTTGGTGAAGGTAACAAACCTGTCCCTGGTGTTGCAAAATCTCATGAAGTAAGTGGCGATAAAACGAAATACACATTCCATTTACGAGATTCAAAATGGTCAAACGGCACTCCTGTTACAGCGAAAGACTTTGTCTTTGCTTGGCAAAGAGCTGTTGATCCAGCAACAGCCTCTGAATATGCATTTCTATTCTTTGATATTAAAAATGCAACAAAAATTAACAACAAAGAACTTCCAGCCGATCAACTTGGTGTAAAAGCAATTGATGACCATACGTTTGAGGTGGAATTAGAACGTCCTGTTCCGTACTTTATAAGCTTAACAGCGTTCCCAACATTTCTACCAATTAACGAGGAATTCTTTAAAGCACAAGGTGATAAGTATGCTTTAGAAGACAATACAATCTTGTACAATGGAGCTTTTACACTAAGCGATTGGAAGCACGAACAAAGCTTTAAATTTAAGAAAAACCCTACCTATTGGGATAAAGATACTGTCAAACTGGAAGAAATCAATTTTAACGTCGTTAAAGAAAAATCTACAGAAGTAAATTTATTCGAGTCAAAGCAATTAGACCGTATAAAACTAACATCTGACTTCGTTGATAAATATAAAAAAGATGCAAACTTTAAAGAACGTCCGAACGTAGGGGTACAGTTTCTACGTATGAATCAACAAAATAAAGTACTTCAAAACGTTTCTGCACGCCAAGCAATCGATCAAACAATCGATCGAAAATCCTTTGTAAATACGTTATTAAATGACGGCTCTACACCAACCTCTAGTCTCGTGCCGAAAAACTTTGCAAAAGGACCTGACGGAACAGACTTCCGTACTGCAAACGGCGATTTAACAAAGGTTGATACACAATCTGCACAAGAATTATGGAAAAAAGCTAAACAAGAGCTTGGATCTGAAAAAATAACGTTAGAACTATTAACAAGTGACGGTGACCTTGAGAAGAAAACTGGTGAATTCTTAAAAGGACAACTAGAAAAGAATTTAGATGGCTTAACAGTGACGATAAAACCGCAACCACGTAAACAACAAGTTTCACTTTTATTAAAAGGTGACTATGAAATTGGAATTGACGGCTGGAGCCCTGACTTTGCGGATCCAATTACATTCCTTGAGCTATTTACAACGAATAACCCTTATAACTTAGATCATTACTCTAATAAGGAGTTCGATGAAACAATAGCAAAAGTGAAAACAACTTTAGCCGGTGATGAAAAAGCTCGTTGGGAAGCACTACTAGCATCCGAGAAAATATTATTTAAAGACTCTGTGATCGCTCCTCTTTACCAAAAAGGCGAATCTTATTTAGAACGTTCTTATGTGAAAGGAATTGTGCAAGTAGACTTTGCAGGTCAATTAAACTTCAAATGGGCAAAAATTGAAAAATAAAGCGAAACTTTAATCAGTGAGGTTTTCTTCATTCCCCACTGATTATTACCTCATACCAATTATTTTTTTAGAAAAACATATTAAAAGTAGGTTCCCCAACACGAGGGAATCTACTTTTTTAATATATTATTCCAAGAAATTAACAATCTATTTTTATTATTGACATATAGTTCTTTCCAGTGTTAATATTCTAAATAATCAAAGAAACGAAATATTCCACCATCAAAATATAATGTCTACTACGTTGAAACATATAACGATAGATTATAGTTCAACATGTATATACATATAGAACACCTGATTACCTACATACACATATCTATAATAGGTTTTCTCTTCTTCTATAGTTACACTTCAAGACATGGACATTATGACGTTACGAACAACACATATAGGGAGGAACGAACAATGAAGAAAAAAGTTATACCTGTTGTTGCATCTGTTTTAGGGGCAAGTCTATTACTAACTGCTTGCGGGGGCAATAAAGATAATGCAAGCGGAGCGAAAGCAAATGATAAAGCGCCTGATAAACAGGCAATTAACTTATCATTCGCTTCAGAAATTCCAACAATGGATGTTGCAAAAGCAACGGATGGGGAATCCATGAACGTAATGCGAAATGTTTTTGAAGGTTTATATGCAATGGGAGAAGATAATAAACCAATTCCTGGTGTGGCTGAGTCGGTTGACGTTAGTCCCGATAAAACAAAATATACATTCCACCTGCGTGATTCAAAATGGTCAAACGGTACTCCTGTTACAGCAAAGGACTTCGTCTTCGCTTGGCAACGTGCCGTAAATCCTGATACAGCAGCTGAATATGCGTTCTTATTCTTCGATATACAGAATGCGAAACAAATAAACCAAAAACAATTGCCAATTGATCAACTAGGGGTCAAAGCTCTTGATGATAAAACGTTAGAAGTACAACTAGACCGTCCTGTTCCCTACTTCTTAAGCTTAACGACATTCTCAACATTCTTACCAATTAATGAAGAATACTTAAAATCTCAAGGCGATAAATATGGTTTAGAAACAAATCATTTAATTTACAACGGTGCTTTCACATTAGATAACTGGAAACACGAGCAAAGCTTCCAATTGAAGAAAAACCCTACCTATTGGGATGCTAAAACTGTAAAATTAGAAGAAATCAACTTCAATGTCGTTAAAGATAAGTCTACAGAAGTTAACTTATATGATTCAGGACAAATTGATCGCGTTGCTTTAACTGCGGAGTTTGTTGATAAATATAAGGGCGATCCAAACTTCAAAGACCGTGCTGAAGTTGGTATTCAATTTTTACGACTAAATCAAAAAAATGCAACATTAAAAAATCAACATGCACGCCTTGCTATTAACGGAGCAATGAATAAAAAAGCATATGTAGAAACAATTTTAAATAACGGTGCTGTTCCAGCTGAAGGAATGATTCCTGCGAAATTCGCAAAGAGTCCGGAAGGCAACGACTTCCGTAAAGAAAACGGAAACCTAGTCAAAGATGATGTGAAAACAGCGAAAGAAAACTGGAAAAAAGCGAAACAAGAACTTGGTACTGACAAAGTAACAATCGAACTATTAACAAGTGATAATGCTTTAGCTAAAAAGACTGGTGAATATTTAAAAGGTGAACTAGAAAAAAATCTAGATGGATTAACAGTGACGTTAAAACCACAACCACGCAAACAACAGTTAAAACTACTATTAAGTGGTGACTATGAAATCGGTATTGATGGCTGGGGCCCTGACTTCGCGGATCCAATTACATTCTTAGATTTATTTACAACAGATAGTGCTTATAACTTCGATAAATACTCTAACAAAGAGTATGATGAGCTAATCCATAAAGTGAAAACAGATTTAGCTGGCGATGAAAAAGCTCGCTTTGAAGCGATGAAGCAAGCTGAAAAAATCCTATTACAAGACGGCGCTATCGCTCCTTTATACCAACAAGGTCGTTCTTATTTACAACGCTCTTTCATTAAAGGGCTTGTAACAACTGACTTCGGCGGTGAATTTAACTACAAGTGGACAGAAGTTGCAAAATAATAAGTATCAGTAAAAAAAGGTATCCAATTGAAGGATACCTTTTTACTTTATACTTCTTTAACTACAGAGCTTCTTCCCTTTACTATTCCTTTTATAGATACAGTAATCATTGCTACCAATTGTGTAACGAATATAATGACTAATAATGAAATAATATTTTTCTCTAAACTAATCCCTCCAAATATTATTGTATAATAGCCATTTGCTGCATATGTTGCGGGAAATAATTCGCCGATTGTTTGATATGTTTTAGAAAGCATCTCATGTGGTACAATTACAACCGAACTTACAAGTTGGAGCGATAGTGAAATTATATTAAAGATCATACCTGCATTTCCGAAAACAGTTATGAACATTTGTGTTAATGAAATAAAGGCGAAGAAGACTATTTTTAATAATCCTCTTCCCCTTCTTTTTGCATCCAACTAAAACTCATCATAAATATAAACACAAACATCAAATATGTTCGCCACGTCAAAGAAGGTATATGCCCTGACCAAAGATAGCTAATGAAATAGTTAATTCCCATAATACAAGACGATACTACTAAACTAATACTTATTAGTTTTACATATTTGAGCATATCTTTTCTCCTTACTTTTCTATCTCTTCAAATTGCAGATTTATCGGTTCTTCTAGTAGTGTTTCATAAAAGTTTTCAGCCAAATCTGTTGAAGGAATTTTTTCATCTACTTCATCAAATCGAATACTATCTAGCCACACACAACCTTCTCCTGATAATAAAACACCGAACGCAATACCAAGAGCCTCTTCTTTTATATCTAATACAACCGAGTACGATTGCCAGTTATTCGTATTTTTAATTGGACGATTTTGCATATTATCCATAGCAAGCGGTTCTGTATCTTTTCCGTCTACTCGCATCCACAATCCTGCCCAATCTCTTACGTTCTCACTCTTAACAAATGCTGTTAAACGTAATCTTTTACCTACATATTTATCCGCTCGAAACATTTGCATTAATGTTGAAAACCCTCCGTGCGTAACATTCTCTTTTGCTTGTATGTATGCAGATACTTTTCCTTGATGGGCAACTTCATAATCTAAACCCATCTCATATTCAGCAGGATGACTTCCACTTAAAATCCATCCTTTCGGTATACCTTTTTGCATCGAAACACCCTCTCTTTCTATATAAAATGACTGGAAGTACTTTCGATATTTCTTCGGTGGCAATTGAAACATTCTTTTAAAAGCTCTCGTAAATGCCTCTTGTGAGGAAAAGCCGTATTGCACTGCAATATCAATAACAGCTCTCTCTGTTGACACTAAAACCTGCGCAGCATGAGTTAACCTTCTCTTTCGAATATAATCCGTTACACTCATCCCAACATATCTTTGAAAAATACGATGAAAATGGTACATCGATACTGCACTGTGAGACGCCACTCTGTCTGTTGTAAGCTCCTCGTGTAAGTGACCTTCTATATATTCAATTGCTTGTTTTATCATCTCTTTATATTCTCCATGCATGTTAGTACCCCCTCACAACTCCAATTTACCATATACATACAAATCATTTTTGATTTAAATTGCGGATTATCCCTTGTGGCTATAGGGTAATAATTTATTTTCAACTCATACATAATTACATGATTTTGGGAAAAACTTGTATAGAAGGAATTTACATAAGGAGGAATTTATAATGAGAATTTTACTATCAGTTTTATTAGCTCTTATGCTAGTACCTGCATTAACAGGATGTAAAGCTCCTGCAAAAGAAGACACAACTTCTAATAAAAAGACTACAGAAGAGGCAAAGAATGAAGCTCCTGCTGATTTAAAACTAGACTTTAATGAATTCGATTTAAAGGCAGACTACCAAGATACAAAGAAAGACTACGAAGCTGACTATAAAAATGTAGCAGCAGATAAAAAAATGGAAGCAAAAATTGAAGATCATAAAGCAGATGTAAAATTAACAGGAGACGAGGCCATCACAAAATTAAGCCCACTTCTACAAGAATTAAAATTTAATAAAGATACTCCTGACCAAGAAGTAATCGATCAAGTAGTAAACGTGTTCAAGCTTGATAAAGACTATCAAAAGTTCGATTTAGAAGTTGTCTTCTCTGATGGAACGAAAAAAGAATATAAAAGAGAAATAAAATAAAGAAGTAGGCGATTGCCTACTTCTTTATTTTATTTTTTAGCATATCGTAAGCTCGGTTGAGACCCTACGTAGTATTCTAATCCAGATACAGATGATTTTTGCAAATAAGAATCTGTCGGGAATACAAGTGGAATTAAAGGATACTCTGTAAACATAATATCTTCTGCTTGATGTAATAAGTCAAAGCGTTTATTTTCATCTTGTTCTAATTTTGCTTGATTAATTAAATTATCAAAGTCTTTATTAAACCATTTCGCATAGTTATTTGGACCATCACCTGCATAAATTTCCAATTGAGCAGCTGGATCTAATGTAGATCCTCCCCATCCCATATATGCAATTTGAAAGTCACTCTGTTTGTACATATCAATATAGCTTTTCCACTCTTTACCTTCTATTTTTACATCTACCCCAAGATTCTTCTTAAACATTTCTTGAAGTGTTTCAGCTATTTTTTTCTTATCCGAATATTTCACTGTTACTTCTGGAAGGGTAGTCCATCCTTCTTCCTTCATTCCTTCTTCTAATAGAGTCTTAGCTACTGCAGGATCATATTTAAAATAGTCACCTTTCTCTTTACGGAAGTCGCGACCACTTTCTGTTTTTGCTCCTTCTGGTACAAAGCCATATGCTTCTTTTGCATTATTCTTTAATATTTTCTCTACGATAAACTTACGATCTACAGCTAATGCAAAAGCTTTACGGATTTTCGCATTTGTAAATGGTGGTTTTTCTGAATTAAATGAGTAAATGTGAGTTGAGTAGTCTTGCATCTTTTTAAACTCTTTATTTTTTTGTTCCTTTTCAACTAAGTCTGTTGGTATATGAGATAGTAAATCTAATTCTCCAGATTTATATAATTGATACGCTGTTTTACCTTCAGGAATAATACGGAATTCGATTTCTTTTGATGCTACTTTTTTATCATGAAACTCTTTATTTTTTTCTAAAATAATCGCTTGATTATGCTTCCATTCTTTCAATGTAAAAGGACCGTTTGTAATTAATTCTTTGGGATCTACTTTTAGTTTACCTTTTTCATCAATAGATTTTTTATTAAGTGGAATATATAACGACTGAGATAACGTTCGTTTAATAGACGTTACTGGATGTTCAAATTGTAGCTTTAGAGTTACATCATCTACCGCTTGAATTCCTACTGCATCTTCTGCACCTTTCCCCGTATTAAACGCTTCCCCACCTTTAATGAAATATAGTTCTGTTGCATTCATAGAACCCGTTTTAGGATTTAATATTCTCTTCCAAGCGAATTCAAAGTCTTTTGCTGTTAATGGAGAACCATCAGACCATTTCAATCCTTTTTTCAAATAGAATGTATACTCTTTTCCATCTGCCCCAGCTTCCTCTTTCTCTACTAAGTCCTTTTCAAATTTCCCATCACTTGTTTGTCTATACAAAGTTGCAAATAAGTGCTCAATTACATAATTAGAATTATTGTCTGTTGAAATTGCTGAATCTAGTGTATAAGGATCACTACCAAGATTCGTTACAAAACGGTCTCCCTTACTAGCACTTGCTTTTGAAGTATCTTTCTTACCGCAAGCGACAGAAGTAATTGCTAATACGGCCATAATGACAAATAATAAAAACTTCTTCATCCTACATTCCCCTTTAACCTGAAATTTTTGGTGTTGATGCTAATAATGTTTTTGTATAAGAATGTTGTGGATTACGGAATACTTCATCCGTATTTCCAAATTCAACAAGTTCTCCTTTATATAAGACAGCCACTTTTTCACATAAATAGTGAACCATCGGTAAATCATGTGCGATAAATAAATATGTATAGCCTTGTTCCTTTTGGATCTTTTGCAACAAATGTACAATCTGAATTTGTAGTGAAACATCTAATGCAGAAATTGGTTCATCAAGAATTAATACCTCGGGCTCACATAATAACGCCCTTGCAATAGCAATCCGTTGACGTTGTCCTCCGCTAAATTCGTGCGGGTAACGATCAATATATCGTCTATCTAATCCAACACGTTCTAGTGCATCACCTGCGACTTTATCTTTCAGCCTTTTATCACCTAAACCGAATGAAATATAGCCTTCTGTTACGCTATCGCGTACTTTCCAGCGCGGATTTAATGCAGCTGTTGAATCTTGAAAAATGAACTGTACTTTCTGCAAGAAATCCCGTTTATGAGTTGACTTCAACTTATGGACAACTTGACCGTTATAATCAATTTGACCAGACGTTGGGCTCTCAATCCCGGCTATGAGCTTACCAAGTGTTGTTTTTCCTGAACCACTTTCTCCAATAATGCCAAGCGTCGTTCCTTTCGGGATAGAAAGTGATATATCTTTTAGCGCTGCGATTTCTTTCTTTTTACTTCCATACGTTTTTGTTACTTGCTTTACCGTAATTAAATCTGTCGTCATGAGGCATTCACCTTCTCTTTTGATTTCGCTTGGTCATGCTCTAGAACATGTTGCCAACAATGTGAACTGTGCTCCTCAGAATATGATGTTCTATCAGGGAAACGATGAATGCATTCTTGTATTGCTACTGGGCACCTATTTACAAATGGACACCCAAAGCTATTTAACGTTTCAATTGATGGTGTTGTTCCCTCAATGGCCCTAAGTACCTTTTCAGAATCATCCATATTCGGAATGGCTTGCAATAAACTTTTCGTATATGGGTGCTTCGGTGAACCTATTACTTCTTGTATCGTTCCTTTTTCAACAACACGTCCCCCGTACATCACAACTACTCGATCTGCTACTTCACGTACAAGTGCCAAATCATGGGTAATTAACAAAATACTCGTATGTTGTTTTTCTTTTCGCTCTTTTAATAACCCCATAATTTGTTTTTGAATCGTTACATCTAATGCAGTTGTAGGCTCATCTGCAATAACGAGCTTTGGGTGACAAGCAAATGCAATTGCTAAACAAATACGCTGCCTCATACCTCCGCTTAATTGATGCGGGTACTGTTCAAAACGTTTCTCTGCTTCATGTATCCCTAAATCATTTAATAAGTTAATTGCAATTTCTTTTGCCTCTTTCTTTGACTTCTTTTCGTGTTGCAAAATTACTTCTGTAATTTGTCTGCCCACCTTCATCGTAGGATTTAAAGAGGACAGAGGATCTTGAAAGATAAAGGAAATATCTTTCCCTCGAATTTGATTCCACTCTGATTCTTGTAAATTCGTTAATCCTTGAGATTCGAAAGAAATACTTCCATCATCGATATGAATAGACTCTTGATTTAGTCCGATAATGGATTGTGCTGTAACACTTTTCCCTGAACCACTTTCTCCTACAAGTGCCACGATTTCACCTTCGTTAATGGAAAAGGAAACATGCTTCACAATTGCTTGCTTACTATTCTCTTTTTCAACGGCTAACGTTACGTTTTCTAAAGATAAGAGCTGTCCCATGTTTTTTCTCCTTTCGATTTCGTTTTACAATCTTCGGATCAATTGCATCTTGCAAACCATCACCAATTGCATTAAATGCGAACATGATGAGCGCAATCATCAGCGACGGAAAGAAAAGTTGCCACCATTCCCCGCTTAATAATGTCCCGAGCGCATCATTTGTCATCGTCCCCCAGCTCGCTGCTGGTGATTGTACCCCTAGTCCGATAAAACTTAAAAATGATTCTGAGAAAATAGCTGCTGGAATTGTAAATGATAAATTTACGATAATAATGCCTGTTAAATTCGGAATGATATGTCCGTATATAATCTTCATATGCGATGTACCTAATCGTTCTGCTGCAATAACAAATTCTCTTTGCTTTAAAGATAAGATTTGTGCCCTAACGAGACGCGCCATGCCAATCCATCCGGTTAATGCAAGAGCAATAATAATTGTAAAAAGTCCTGGTTTCATAATGATTAGTAGTAAAATAACAATTAATAAATATGGAATACCGTATAATACTTCAATCCCTCGTACAATCCACTCATCAATTAACGTTCCCAGGCGATTACGTCCTCTCACATATCCACTAAAGCCCCCAATCAGTACACCAAGTCCTATATCAAGAACGGCCGCTATTAATCCAACTACTAATGAAATTTTCCCTCCAGCCCAAGTACGTGCCCAAATATCCCGACCTAAATCATCTGTTCCAAACCAATGCTCACTACTAGGAGGTAAATTTGTCGCCTCTTTTACTTGTTCACTCGCAGTAAAAGGAGTTAAACTTTCACCGATAAGAGAGAAAATAATAATGAGTAATAATGTCACCGTCCCTAGAACTGCGATTGGATTTGATACAAACTTACGAAACACTTCTTTTTTTCGGCTAATCGTTTGCTGCTCTTTATTTATCGTTAATTCTTTTTTCTCTTCATTCGTTAATAGCTGTTTATTGATTTCATAAGCTCCCATTTAAATATCCCCCCTCCTTATGTAATAGAACGAATACGCGGATCAACAATACGGTGAATAATATCTGTAATGAAAATACAAGAAATTAATAATGAACTATAGAAAATTGTTGTTCCCATAATGACTGGATAATCCCGGTTAAAAATACTATCCACAAAATATTTTCCAAGACCTGGAATCGCAAAAATCTTTTCAATAATGAACGTCCCTGTTAAAAGCCCAGCCATTAAAGGTCCAACAAATGTAAGTACTGGCACAATCGCATTTCGAAGAGCATGTCTTATAATGATTTTCTTAATTGGTATACCTTTCGCTCTCGCTAGCTTAATATAATCACTCTGCAAGACTTCAATCATATTAGAGCGAACAAACCTTGTAATTACTGCGATTGGCCCTAGCGCTAATGCGAAGGATGGCAATACCGTATGTTCGAATGTGCCCCAAGACGCTACTGGCAAAAGTTCAAATTGAATTGCAAATACTTGTATAAATAATGGTGCTAAAATAAAACTTGGAATAGAAATACCGAGAATCGCAAGTAAGCTCACACTATAATCAATTACTTTCCCATGATATAGAGCTGCAAATGTACCTGCTGCAATTCCGACTAATAATGAAATAACAAGTGCTTGTAAACCAATAATCGCTGATGGACCAAATCCTGTTGTTATAATTTCTGATACGCCTTGCCCCGTCGATTGAACGGATTCACCAAAATCAAAATGAACTACACCGTCTAAATAAGCAACATATTGATTCCATAACGGTTCATCAAGGTGATACTTCGCTCTCATATTCTGCACAACTTCCGCCGGAAAGATCTTTGCATCCGATGAAAATGGATCCCCCGGAATAATGTGCATAATCAAAAATGTTACTGTTGTAATAATCCATAGTGTAAACACCATAACTGATAGTTTTTTAACAACATACACTCCAATAACCTCCTAAACACATAAATTTACTTTGTTTTATTAACGTATCTTTCCCATTAATCCCTTTCCTCTTCTTAAAACACAAAAAGCCTTGATCTTAAAAAATAAGATCAAGGCTTAATAAACGAAGGCCCATCACTTATCTTTCAAGACTTGCTTGCTGGAATTAGCACGGTGTTCCTGTTACAGAACCCGCTGCTGAGGTGTCATAGGGCCAGTCCCTCTACCTCTCTGGATAAGTAAATTGCTATATTATTATTTGGTTCAAATTGTATATTTCGAATTATAATTCTGAAAAAATGAAAAGTCAATCAAATTGGATATATTTAGAAAAATCAGTTTTTAATAAGAGGTTTATCTAAATCGCGTTTTTTCACTTATACTTAACAGGAGTAGTACCAGCAAAACGCATAAAATATATATTAAGGAAAATATTCACAAATACCCTTAGCGTATGTTTTCCACGAAATGTTGGCGGGACCCCATACCCATCAAGCTAAGATTTTAGAATACCCCCCAAACGGAAATTTTGTGTGTTTTATAGCACCGAAGTTCATTTTTATCGTTTTAGGGGCAACCTGTTCTGTTAAGTTGATACGATATAGTGGGCCCCTACTAGACCATAAAAAAACCATTCCAATATGAAATGGTTTTTTGTAACACTTATTCGCATTAATTACTTATTATAAAACTAATAAAAGAAAATATAATTGCATTTCAATTTCTTAATAATTACTTTTAAGATGACTATTATCTCGACCAAGTGCTTTTTTGACAGCATTATACATCTGCTTGTTTTTTCTTGTATGCAATTGGACTTCAGTACCATCGTGCCCAATAAGGTAGAATACAGGAGCTTTTTTCTCACTCGTATTATTAATACTCATATTCGTATTCCCGATTTTTGTTGAAGTTGTTATATAATCGCCAGTACCAAGGCCTTTATAACCATATTCCGCATAATTACTATGAGGAATATATATTATATCACCTTTCTTTGGAACGAAAATTAGCGCCTCTTTTGTTAACGTAAGACATCCCCATCCAAAATCTGAATGATGAAATACTTCTAGTGTCAATATACTGGTTTGATTATACTTATTACGAACAATTTCTTTACAGCTGTTTTTCCCTTTGTTATCCTGAATCACAAAATAAATAGGAATCCCAAACAAAGCAAGCAGATAAGAAAATGCTATGGCTTCGCTATTAATCATAGCTCCTATCAAAAATAACCCTACAGCTGACCCAACTGTAATAAAAAATCGTTTCGCAAAACGTGAAGTAAATGGATCCACTAACAAACACTCTCCTTTTTTTTACCAATGATATGCTGATTTTATTTTATAAATTACTAAAACTTAATAAACAAATTAAAGATTTACATTTTTTTGTTTGTTCAAGGCCTATATATCGATTTCAAAAAAACATCTTGATAAAAAATGGTTTTAACTATATAGGATTCGTTAGGAAAATAATGTATAATTACAACGTTTATTATACTATAGGGGGCAAGGTATGTATATATTGAAAAATCGACAAAGATACTTATTATATTTTTTAATAAAGAAAAGACACCCTAAGGTGCCTTTCTCCGACTTGAACTACAATTTCACATTCCAATAAAAGGATGAAAATCTGATAATTCCCAATGGTACACTTCATGAAGTTTATATTTCTTTACAGGTTAATTGTACAAAAAAATGTATAGACAACCAGACTTGTATTAAAATCCCATACATTTTAATATTTTGTTGTAGGGTAAAAAACATTAAAAAAGGTGGTTGCTACATGAAAACATTACACAAATTCAAATGGACTAAAGTGCTAGTAATAGCATTAGTAGCGGTATTGTGTTTTACAATTCCGTTACAAGAAAAAACAAAGGCTGCGGTTATTGATGAGGTTACAAAAGATGTTATTGAAAATGTTAGCGAGGAACAATTCAATAATGGATTTAATGCCGTTAAAGCAGGTCTTTCATTAGAAAATGGAATTTACAAGTTTAATAAAGAAAATCTAAATAATTCTAATCTTACACAAGAACAAGTAAAAGAATTAGAGATCTTTTTCACAACTCAATCACAAGAAGTTATGAAAGATATTTTTGAAGGTGTAAATAGTGAAGATGCTAAGGTAAATAAAAATGCTCTTTATATGTCAGCTACGCCAGAAGTACAACAAGCGGTAATTCCAGTATTAGTTGCTGCAGCTGCGGCTGTTGCTGCATTCGTGGGCGCAGCAATCGCTGCACAAATTATAGCAGATGTATATAAGTTAGCTGCTATTTCTTTTTGTCGTAAATGGCAAAAGTACAGCAAAGTTAAAACAGCTTGTAAAGATTTAGGATACTTAAAATAATGATGGATAAACCCACTTTAATCGTTATAGGAGTCCTTGTAGGCAGTTTAATATTGCTTGGTGCAGGTTGTGCCGTACTATTTAAATACTTTAGACAATAAAAAAATAACCTTGCACGCGCAAGGTTATTTTTTCGTTTCTGCTTGAAAACGTTTATAGTATGTCGATGCTGTTGCAAAGTTAATTTCTATATCGCGAATCAATGATGAGTCTTCTTCTTTAGCTAACTTCTGTAATTTTTTCATCGCTTGTTCCGATTCATTCAAGAAACCAGCGTATACCTCATGTTCTTGCTCTTTCGACTTTGGAACACGAATTTCTTTACGTATATTATCGATATCTTCTAACATGCTCGTCGTTACCTTTTGCACATCTTCTTTATATGTAGCATTCGTTATTTCCTTACCGCCCTTTTCTTTTGCTACTTCAAATAACTGCAGTGCTTTATTAATTTCCTTATTCATTTTTATATCGTATTTTTCATGTACTGCAAGATATTCTTTCATCTCTTCTGTTTGTTCAGTAGATTGCTCTACCGTTTCTTTCGGTTCTTTCGTATCTTTATTTCCATTACACCCTGCTAGAAGGAGCATACTTCCCATTACAGCAATACCCAAAACCTTCTTCATCTCTTCTTCTCCTTTTATCTACAGCTATTACTCATTATAGTTTCTTTTATCTCCACTTGTTATTATACCGAGAACACCCTACTTTTTACACTTAAGACGATACCTTAATATACACACCAACATTTTTGTCACAGTATCGTCACTTTATGCAAATAACTTTTGCATCACCTTACAACACTGTATAAGTTATTTCAAAGAAATGAAAAAAAAGCTGATTCAACACATGTTTGAATCAGCTCTTTTGTATAAATTAAGCCTCTAAATTTTGTCTTTGTTGCAGTTCAAACTGCTTCTCACTTCTTCTGGCCATAAATAGATAACATAACACAGCACCAATTTCACAAAGAGCTATCACAACCCCCATCGGTAATGCGGTATTGCTTCCGCCAATACCTACTAACGGTGCAACAAGTGCTCCTGAAATGAACTGTAATAATCCTAATAAGGCCGACGCTGTTCCTGCGGCTTGTTTCTGATTTCTCATCGCTAACGAGAATCCAGTTGTTGATACAACCCCGACACTTGATACGACAAGGAATAACGAACATAAAACACCAATTAAACCTATTCCTAGTACGATTGTCAGTAGTAAAGATAAACCGCCAACAGCTGCAATAATAATACCAGCAACAAATAATGTCTTCTCATTCACTTTCCCTGCTAAACGACCTGTTACCTGACTAGCAATAATAATACCGATACCGTTAATCGCAAAGAATAAACTAAATTGCTGTGGTGATGCTCCGTATATGTTCTGCAGCACAAATGGTGAGCCCGAAATGTATGCAAACATTGCCGCCGTTACTAGCCCTTGTGACAATGCATATCCCATAAACAGACGATCCTTTAACAGTTTTCCGTACGTCGCCAACGTCCCTGACAATCCACCTGTTTCTCTTTCTTCGATAGGTAATGTTTCACGTAATACAAAAGTAGCTGATATTAACATGAATACACTAATTACTCCAAGAACGATGAAGACACCGCGCCATGTTGTAAACTGTAGCAATTGTCCTCCAATAATCGGTGCCAAAATAGGCGCTGCTCCGTTTACTAACATGAGCAGTGAGAAAAACTTCGTCATTTCAGAACCCGAATACATGTCACGCACCATTGCACGTGATATAACAATCCCAGCCGATCCTGAAGCTCCTTGTAAGAAGCGTAATAACACTAAACTCCAAATAGATGGCGCAATAGCACAAAGTAAAGAAGAAGCAACATAAATAATAAGAGCAATAATAAGAGGTTTGCGCCTTCCATAAATATCACTAATTGAACCGACAAATAATTGCCCAACTGAAAGCCCAAGTAAACAAGCTGTCAATGTAAGCTGCGCAAGGGATGCACCTGTTTGTAAATCATCCGTTAATTTCGGTAAAGAAGGCAAATACATATCAATAGATAATGGCCCAATCGCTGTAAGTGTCCCTAGTACAAGAATCATCCATAACCTATTTGTCTTTACAGGTTTATATATTTCTTGATTAACTCCATTCACTTTTTCCGTTCACCCTTTCCTATAACTACTGAATCGTAACAATTATAGTTACAACATAAACATACGTCAAGTATAGTGCATTTTCCTGTTTTATACTGTAAAAAAAAGCGATAGAATTTCTATCGCTTTACTTTTTCAAATTACTATTTGCAAATTTAGATACGGAAGACATCGCTTCTCCTGTATCTAAATATGTGATTTGAATTGGATCTCCCACTTCTGTAAACATAGCATATGGGAATTTCTTCACAGGTATCATAAATACTTTTTGTTCATTTTCTAACAGTACGTACACAATTGTATTTTCACCTGATTTTTCTTTATATACACGTTGTACAACGCCTTCTTTTTGTGCCTCTTTACCACTTGAAGTCGGTCTAAATGAATCTCCACTTCCGCTCAGCGCATTTTTATAATTCTCAAGTGCTTCTTTTTGCGTCGAACCTGTTGCAAATATTTTTGCATTAGAAGCATAGATAACTGTATGAGCACGTACTAATCCCCCGTCATCAATAACAGGTACAATCCAAGAAGGTTTACCGTACACGTTATAAATAACCGGCATCGTTCCATGCCATTTCTCTCTCTTAAAGGAATTATCCACTACTTCCGAAGCAGCTGAACCATCCATAATTCCCTTCACTTCTTTTCCGTTATAGTAATACAACTTACCTGTACGCGCATCGATAAGCGAATAACCTAGTGCAGAATCTACTCCCTCTTTCGGAGAGGTGAAATCAGTAAAGTAATATAACGTTCCATCCTTACCGAAGATTGGTGTAACTCCTTCTTTCGTTCCCCACTCAGTCGGAATCTTCATATCCGTTTGCGAGAATTTTGTATTCCAAAATCCGTGAATGTATTTACCGAAATACGTATTTAATGTAGATGCGGTCTCGTGATTTAATACACCATCAACAAATTTAGGTGCCTTTCCTTTATCGTATCTTTTCACTTCACCTGTTTGTGCGTCTACTACTACAACGCCCTCTACTTCGAATCCAGATCTTCCCGAAATAAATTCACCATACGTCATTGTATAATACGGTTTCCCTTTATCATCAACTTCGAATTTAGGTTTCCCTTTAAAAATTAAATCCGGTTCTGCTTTTCGAACGACACGTTCTAATTTATTACCAAAAAACATGCTTGGCACATATTTCATTTTATAACCGAGATGCAGTTTCGCTTCCGCATCAGGATTCGTACCTGACATCGTTACGTACCCTGGAATTGTCTCAGCTTTACGTGCTTTAAAAAATCCTGAAACTTCAATTGGTGCTACATATAAAGCCTCACCATTTACCATTTGTGGCGTTAATTCTCCTAGCTCAAAATAAGCTACTTTCGGAATGTCCCCAAATACTTTTTTCATTTTATTCTCCGCTGTCTTTGGCGGCACTGTAAACGGCTGATCATTTTCAGTAAATGGCTCTGAAATATCTTTCTCTACTTTTACAACAGAATCATATTTCTTTTGCGAGATTACTATATCATGCAAATAACCAAAATAGCCGTAACTTGCTAGTAAAACAAACATTAGAAGTCCTTTTAACGTACCTTCTAATTTCCCTATTTGATCTTGTGAAAATAAAACAAGCCCAATTAAAATTGCTACTGCAACAGAATAATGAGTAAGAATCGAATCTGCTCGATCATCAATTAGCCAAAAATATTCATAGATTGCAATACCTATCCAAAATAAAACAGGAATAACTAAAATGGATGATTTCTTACCCTTTACAACCTTCTCATCCCCTTTCTTATCCACTGCTCGAAGTTTACTACCGCTTCTTGTCCATGGAATCAAAAACAAAGTGAGAATAGCTAAAATTAAAAATTTCATCAAAGGCAATGTCCCCTTTTCTTTTGTCTTCCCCTTTAGTATAACAAATAAAGGGTATTCAGGTAAAAATGGGGATGATTATATTTTTTTACTACTTAATACAACTCCGCTCACTACATATAAGATAGATGCAATATAAAAAATCGTACCAATCGTAAAGAAATCTACTAAATATCCCGTTGCAATAATTGCTACTGCTCCTCCAATCGATGTCCACACATGATATTTTCCAATCTCATAACCAGCATTTTCTTGCACAACCTTTCGCGCTAACGATGTCTTCTCCGTATTACGCTGTACAGCACCTAAAATCCCCATTACAATTTGAAGAATATACACATGCCAGACTTCCGTGGCAATCGGGAAACAAAGCATTAATACTGCCATAGACCAAGCATATATAATTAATAATTTCCGATCACCCACTCGATCAGACACCATTCCTACTACCGGATATACAAGTGCTGAAGTTAAAGCGAATAAGCCATACGCCCAGCCAAATTGCGAGAAGCTATTCCCAACGTTTCGAAGCAATAGTATATAAAAAGGAAATACCATACTTCCCGCCATCATAATTATGCTTTGTGAGGCTACAAATCTTCTATATGTCATTTCGTATACTCCCTATAAAATAAATTCACAAATCTCTCTTTTGGATCCGCTTCTTTTTTCTTCTGAAGAAATTCTTCTATACGAGGATATGCCCTCTTTAACTGCTCCTTCGTTGGGTAAGAATAGTACGGTAAATAATAACTTCCATTATGCTTTAAAGTAACATCAATCATCTTCTGAATGACCACTTTTGTTTTCTTTATTTCATCCTCTGAGCGCCCTTGATTAATTAAAAGCACAAGTGCAAACATATCATCTTTCGCATAAGATAGTACCGCATTCTCATTCTTTTCTACATAGCGAATTGTAATATTAAGAAGGTTTAATTCCTCTTCATTCAAAACACTTCGCAAGTCATCTATATATGCTGTAAAACTACCTATCGGTACGAAATACTCCTGTAAAATCTCGGTCAAGTTTGGATTATCATATTCCATAAAGGCACTATCCGACCTCATAACATTATTTCGCGTCTCATACTTTCCATCTGTACGTTCAAAATAACTTCTTTGTATATCCCAAAACGTATTCTTTCCCCAATCACTATAGCGTGATAAACCGAGTAAAAATTTTGGCGCAGCTATAATATTTTCTTCTTTCAATTTACTGTACTCTTTCAACCTCTGCTGATTTTTCGCTAATACATAATCTGTCACATACATCTCTTTTAAAAATGAATTGGGGGCAACAGAAATACGGGCTAAGTGCATACGAACATTTTCATCTCTTTTCACTTTATCTTTGAAATAAGACGTGTATTCTTTATAATCTATCATTCTCGTGTGCATTTCATACAATTCATCATCTGTTAACTTTAGCGTCACATCTAAAATCACGCCAAACAATCCGTATCCCCCAATTACATATGGAAACAGATCAGCATTTTCTTCTCTACTTACATTACGCACCGTACCATCTGCCATTAACAACCTAAACGACTCTACTGTATCAATCAATGCTTCATGACGAATATCACGCCCATGTACATTTACACTTAATGAACCACCAACAGTAAAAATATTTTGAGATTGCATCACTTGAACCGCAAGACCATATGGATTGATTTTCTTTTGAATATCATTCCATGTGACACCGCTTTGC
Organism: Bacillus sp. BML-BC051; assembly: GCF_019656175.1. Taxonomy (NCBI): domain Bacteria; kingdom Bacillati; phylum Bacillota; class Bacilli; order Caryophanales; family Bacillaceae; genus Bacillus; species Bacillus sp. BML-BC051. The sequence goes on along the minus strand of NZ_BPLI01000080.1, from coordinate 13,070 downwards.
ACCTTAATCCTCTTCTTCTCCGGATCAAATTCTAATATTTTATTATACCCCTTCATATCAAGCATCGTACCGTTCGGATAATACGTCTGACCGCCTTGGCTATGCTGCATACCTGCAATAGAAATCTTCTCTCCAGAAACATTTGCATCTTGCACGACCTGTTTTAATGAATCTTCATCCTCAGCATTTTCAACACGTTTAATTTTCGTTGGAAGCAACTTTCCTACATCGCTCATAATAGGATGATCTAGTTGCTCTTTATATGTATTTATAGATGTCGCAAGCAACACTGTATAGGCTACAATGACCACCGCTATCTTTCTTTTTTTCAAATGACACTCTCCTCTTCTACAGTTTTCCCTCTTCATATTGTACCTATTTTCCTAAGAAGAAAGTATACAAAAAAGAGGGCACCTTATTTTAGGTCCCCCCTCATCAAAATTGTTACTTTGCTGCTGGCAATTGTATTGGGTCAAACTTTTCGTACGACGTATACTTTGCGTTCGTAATAATATGTGCTTTATCCTTACCGTTACTACTCATAATCATGTCTATCTTTGCTGATTCATATTTAAAATCTTTTGTAATGATATATTCTGCATCCACTTCTTCTATCTTCGCATTTTGTGCTTGTAACATTTTCTTCTGCGTTTCATCCATGCTAGTTAACATACTTTCTGTTTCTTGCCCTTTTAATGTAAATTTCAGTTTATATTTATCTCCGCTTTTCTCCATCTTCATTTTATCTAAAACTACTGCTGGTACTTCTAACTTATCTATAATATCTTGAGTCGCTTTCATTCCACCAGCGTTTAATTGCTCCTCTGGTACAGTTATAACTTCTCCTGTATTAGGGTTTTTCACCTCACCAGCAACTTTACCATCCACAGTATACACTACAACATCTGTACCAGAAATATTCATTTCAGAACGAGAATTCTTTGTCTTTGGCTCTAATTGCATCTTAGCCTTTAATATATTCATCTCTGTTCCCTCAGCTTTTATCCCTACATCATATGTCATCGTTACATGTTCTTCATTTTTAAAAGCTTCGTTCGTTTTCTTGAAAACATCCTTCGCTGCTAATTCTTTTTCTTTCTGCACAGCCTCTTTTTTCGGTTCATCAGTTTTTGTTGTTTTCTCATTGCTACACCCTACCCCTAGACTGATTGCAAACACTAAACTTGAAATAAAAATAGTTTTTTTCATAATGTCGCCCCCTTTTCAAAAATAATATCACCTCTTTTCCTATGAAATCTATATAAATTTCAATCTATACTCGCTATATAGAGACATGTTTAATGAAGATTTTAAATATGATGTATATAACAACAACTCATTTCAGGAGGTCATTATGAAGGCGATCATTTGCACAAAGTATGGACCACCTAACGTTCTTCAGCTTCAAAATATAGAGAAACCTACACCTAAAAAGAACGAAGTATTAGTTAAAATTTACGCAACAAGTGTATCAACTGGAGATTGTAGAATACGAGGTTTTAATAGTCCCCTCTTATTTTGGATTCCTATGCGGATCATATTAGGTTTCAGAAAACCGAGAAAACCTATACTCGGCGTAGAGTTATCCGGTGAAATCGAAGAAATAGGAACAGATGTAACTCAATTTAAAAAAGGTGATCCAATTTTTGCATTAACAGAACTAAACCTCGGTGGTTATGCCGAGTACACATGCGTACATGAAAGTGGATTAATAACATTAAAACCTACCAATGTGACGTATGAAGAAGCGGCAGTTATTCCTTTTGGTGGAACTTCAGCATTACATTTCCTGAGAAAGGGCCTTATAAAAAAAGGGAAACAAGTGCTCATATATGGTGCCTCAGGATCAGTAGGAACAGCTGCTGTACAACTTGCTAAATATTTCGGTGCGACTGTTACGGCTGTTTGTAGTAATTCAAATTTTGAACTCGTTCAATCTTTAGGAGCTGATAAGGTAATTGATTATACGAAAGAAGATTTTACTAAGCGGCGCGAGCGCTACGATATTATATTTGATGCAGTTGGTAAGTATAAAAAATCCCTTTGTACAAATACATTAACCCCCAATGGAAAGTATGTATCTGTTAATGGAATGATGGCAAAGGTAAGTAAAGAGGATATGATTCTACTAAAAGAACTAACTGAAACAGAACATTTAAAACCTGTTATTGATAGAACCTACCGATTAGAAGAAATTGCTGAAGCCCATATGTATGTGGAAAAGGGACATAAGAAAGGTAACGTTTCGATTACCTTAAAATAAAATATATTCAGAAAATAACGTTGACAATTCTTTTTGTAAGATTTACTATTAGTACCATATTAAAAAACTACATACACAAACTCTTATCAAGAGTGGCGGAGGGACTGGCCCGATGATGCCCGGCAACCGAGCTTATAACGTATAAGCTAAGGTGCTAATTCCTGCAAAACGAGTTTTCGTTTTGGAAGATAAGAGAGGATCCTATTTTGTCTATTCGGCACCTCTCTTATTTTTGAGAGGTGCTTTTTATTTTGGAACGTATATGAAGGGGGAATTATAGATGAAAAAAGTATTATTGAGCATTGTAAGTGGAGCGGTATTATTGCTAGGTGCATGTGGTGCTAATTCTGATAAAGAGGTAAAAGCATTAGATGAGAAAAAGATTACTGTCGGTGTAACTGGCGGACCGCATGAACAAATTTTTGAAAAGGTAAAAGAAGTGGCAGCAAAAGACGGACTCGAAATCGATGTAAAGGTATTTAATGATTATGTAGCACCAAACGTATCCTTAGATGAAAAAAGCCTCGATGTAAATAGCTATCAAACGAAATCATATTTAGACGTATTTAAAGCTGAGCGCAATATGAAATTAACGGAAGTATTTTCAACAGTAACATTCCCTATGGGCGTATATTCTAAAAGCTTAAAGGGTGTAAAAGACTTAAAAGAGGGCGACGCAATCGCTGTACCAAATGATCCAACGAATGAACTTCGAGCTTTAAAGCTATTTGAAAAAGCAGGAGTTTTAAAAGTGGATCCAAAGGCGACAGAAAAAGCGACTGCGAAAGATGTCATTGAAAATCCGAAAAATTTAAAGATTGTTGAATTAGAGGCATCTCAATTACCGACACAACTAAGTGAAGTGAAAGCAGCTGCAATTAATACAAACTTTGCATTAGGTGCAAAATTAAGCCCTGCGAAGGATTCTATCTTCCGTGAAGGAAAAGATTCACCATATGTAAACTGGGTCGTTGTTCGCACTGAAAATAAAGATGATGCTGTTGTAAATAAATTAAAGAAAGCTTATCAATCTAAAGAAGTAAAAGAATTTATCGAGAAAAAATTTGATGGTTCTGTTTTACCGTCTTGGTAGGAGCTGACGATAATGATTGAATTAAAAAATGTATCCAAAGTATTTACAACAAAAAAAGGGAATGTAGAAGCTCTTAAGCCTACTTCCCTTCAAGTAAAAAAGGGCGAAGTATTTGGAATCATTGGATATAGTGGCGCTGGTAAAAGTACATTAATTCGATGTGTAAATTTATTAGAAAAACCAACGACAGGGGATATCATTGTAAACGGCCAAGACTTAACAACTTTATCAGCAAAAGAACTAGCAAAATCGAGACAAAAAATCGGGATGATTTTCCAAGGGTTCAATTTACTTAAAACTGTGACAGTTTATGAAAATATCGCATTACCGTTACGTCTATCTGGTCTTTCCAAAAATGAAATTGAAAAAAGGGTAGAAAAGTATTTACGTATTGTCGATCTTTTTAATCGAAAAGATGCCTATCCGAGTGAACTTTCTGGTGGCCAGAAGCAGCGTGTTGCCATTGCACGTGCACTATCACATGAACCTGAAGTGTTATTAAGCGACGAAGCAACGAGTGCTTTAGACCCAGAAACAACGGATTCTATTCTTGACCTATTACTAAGGATTAATGAAGAAATCGGGATTACAATTTTATTAATTACACATGAAATGAATGTCATCCAGCGTATATGTGACCGAGTTGCTGTCATGGAACATGGAGCAGTGGTTGAAAGCGGGACTGTAAAGGATATATTTACAAATCCACAACATGTAACAACGAAGAAATTCGTAAATAGTGCATTTGCAGCGAAGATTCCAGAAGAAGTACAAAAAGAACTACAAACTACCGGTGAAATTGTAACTCTCTCCTTTATAGGGAATGCTTCAGGAGAGCCAGCATTAGCTGTCGCTACAAAACGTTTTCAAGTGTATCCAAATATTTTATCCGGTAATATTACACAGTTAAAACATGAATCATATGGGAAACTGATCATTCATATGCAGGGTGAGAAAAATGAAATAGCCCGCGCTTTATCATTTTTACAAGAGAAAGGGATCATCGTAGAAGGAGGTAGAACAGATTATGGGGAACAAGTCCTTTTTGGATGAATGGGGTAAAGTCATATGGGAAGCAACCATTCAAACATTTCAAATGACATCTATTTCGCTATTCATCTCTATCCTTATTGCATTACCACTTGGCGTTACACTGGTTTTAACGCGACCTGGTGGACAACATGAAAATAAAATCATTTATCCTATTCTTAATACCGTTATTAATATCATTCGCTCTCTTCCATTTATCATTCTATTATTCTTCATTTTACCTTTTACAAAGTTTCTAATGGGAACATCCATTGGTGTGCAAGGTGTTATCGTACCACTTGTCGTATTCACAGCTCCTTATATTGCACGATTAATGGAGGCAGCTTTATTAGAAGTAGATCGTGGTGTTATTGAAGCTTATCAAGCGATGGGCATTTCTACTATAAAAATCATTTGGCACGTTATGGTGAAAGAAGCTCGTCCCTCCCTTGTACTTGGCTTAACAATTGCAACAATCGGCCTAATTGGTGCAACAGCAATGGCTGGACTTGTAGGTGCTGGCGGTCTTGGTGATTTAGCATATCGATTCGGGCATTTACGCTACGAACCTGAAGTAATGTATGCAACTGTCTTTATTTTAATTATCCTCGTTCAAGGGCTACAGTCTTTAGGGAATGGTGTTGCACGAAGATTGAAGAAAGATTAAAAAGAAGGTATCTCACCGAAATGAGATACCTTCTTTTTATCTTTTAAATCCACCTTCAGAATGAATAACTTGTCCAGTAATCCATTCTGCTTCTTCACTTACTAAAAATTTAATGAGCCTTGCTGCATCCGTTGGTTCACCAATTCTACCAAAAGGAAACATCGGCTTTAATCCTCGCTTTATTTCTTCAGTCATCCATCCTGTACTAGTTGGACCTGGGTTAATTGCATTCACTGTTATTCCTAAATGAGCTACCTCAGCTGACAATGTACTAGTAAGAGCATCAATAGCTCCCTTCGTTGTTGCATACGCTAGTTCTCCTGCCATAGGCCCTTTAAATTGTCCCGATGTCATATTCACAATTCTACCACCAGATTTCTTATCAAACCCTTGGACAAATTGACTACTTAACAACGTAGTCGCACGAACATTTACCATGTAATGCTTATCTAATTCTTCAGCAGTCAAATTAGAGAAGTCATTATTCGTAGAATACGCTGCATTATTAATTAATATATGAGGGTAGCCTAGTTGTTCAGTAACTTTATTTATAAGCTCTTTCGGTGCATCATTCTGAGTTAAATCTAACTCCATACTTGATACTTTAACACCGCTTTTTAGTAACTCTTCTTTTAATTGTATTTGTTCACTTTGATCAACGCCCCAAGGCATCTCTTTATCGTACGCTGTCCAATACGTAAAAAATATATCGTATCCTGCTTCAGCTAATTCTTTACAAATTGCTGCGCCTATACCATCTAGACGACTTACACCTGTAACAACTGCTATTTTATTTTTTAATTGATTCATTATATACTCCTCCACTTTAAAGGACGCATACTTTATATAAGAGATATGAATTTCCCTACACAGTATCCTTACAAAAGGGATGTACAAGCCAAATATGCAGTCCTTGAATGATTTACAGATAGCTAAATAAACCCTCACTTATGAGAGAAAAATTAATCTATCTAGTTTCCTAATCATTACAAGTTCATCCACATATTGAGTCCTTGTCCCCTTTCCATATATCTCTATTTCTATCATACCAATATGATGTAATATTTCAAATGATAAAAAAATAAAAATCGATATTCTATGGCGATCTTCCACTAATTTTAATATATTACAATAACTAAATAATTAAAATAATCCGAAAAACACTGGTAAATACTGGCTGCATTTTTTATAATAAAATGTGGGGCTAATGTGAGAGTCTAGTTTTACACAAATAGGGGGAAGAAACATGTCAAAAAAATTACTTTCTTTATTTTCTACAGTAATCGTAGCAGCGTTTGTAATAACTGGCTGTGGTCAAAGCGATACGACAAATAAAGAACAAAAAGAAAATACAACAAAAGAAAGCAAAACAGAAAAAACGGATACAACGAAAGAAAATAAACCGGAAGAAAAAAAATCCGAAGATAAAAAAACTGAAGAGAAAAAGCCTGAAAATACAGCTACTAGCTCAAGTGATTACTCTAAACTGATTTCCTATATGGAAAAAGAAACAGGTGGTAAAACAAAAGTCCTTTTTGAAAATAAGGAACCACAAGTGCATAAAGCTGAAGATGTTTCAGTATCAATGAATAGTTACACATTAGTTGAATTAAATGGATTCCATACAAACTTCGATATTCCGTTTAATCGTCAAACAGAGGGCGGAGTTATTCTTGTGAACTACAGCGTAAAAAATAGTTCAGCTAAAGATATTTATTATATGCCAGCATTGGACATGTCATTTACTGGTGCGCAGAAAGTATATAGTAACTATAAAGATTTAATTCCAAAAGAAGATCAGCTCCCAACTAAGCTTGCTCCAACGAATGATTACTTAGTAAAAGCAGGAGAAACTATTTCTGGTTATATCGCTTATCCATTCGGAAAAGATGATTTAGCGAAAATTTCAAGTCTCTCAACAGTCTCAGTCACAGTCCCAACTGCACAAGCTAATAAAGGAAAATTTGATGCTCCAATCGGAAGTCCTGGAAGCTTTTCATTAAGTTTAAACAAACAAGGTGCTGAAAAAGTTGCAACAGATAATACTTTCTACCAAGATAAAGCTACAGCTAATAACATGGGCGATAAAAAAATGTTAAAAGAGAAATCAAATATTAATAACAGCCAAGAATTAGGCGCTGTTAACGTTACATTAGACGGATACCAATTTACTCAATTCACACCAAATTCCGTCGAAGCTCCACGCTTTGCAAATTTCAAAAATGGTCTCGTTCTATTAACAGTAAAATTCAAACTTGATAACAAAGATACTCAAGACGTTTCACTATCTCCTATAAGCTCTACATTGAGAGTGAATGATGGTACACAATATACGATTAATGAAGGTATGCTACTAAATTACGACTATAACGCTGCAGTTAAAACTGGAACATCTGGAGAGTTACTACAAGTATATATTTTAGATCAAGAACAGTATGAAAAGATTTGGAAAGACAAAAGCTTTGAGATTGAGTTAGGACCTATGAGAAATAAAGAAGCAAAAGATATTTCACAAGGTAAAAAAGCTAAATTTACATTACCTAAATAGATTACTACATATATAATAGAAAAGGCGTATAACATAGGATTGTTATATGCCTTTTTTATTTGTATAAAGAACAAAACTTTAATTTAAGTGTATACATTTATCATTACCTATCCGTTGTATAAGTGTAGGGAGGAAAAGTGATGGGAAAAGAAAATATATTGACCTCCTACCTTATCAATCTAGGGGAGGAAGTGTTCAAACTACTACTAGCGAAAGGGGCTATAAAAGAAGATGCAGAAGACATCATCCAAAATACCTTCTATAAAGTATACACATTGCTAGATAATTTAACCGAGAGTAACATACGTCCATGGTTTTTCAGAGTCGCATTAAACGAATACATTGACTTGAAAAGGAAAAAAGAGCAACAAAACATCTATTTAACTGAAGAGATTTATGCAAAATTACAATATACAGACCGAGAATTAGACGCTGTTTTAAATAAAGATGAGATTTTCTATCTATTAAAAGATATAAAACTAGAATATAAAGAGGCCTTCTTTTTAAAGTACTACTACAACTTTTCATATGAGGAAATCGCCCTAATACTAGATATTCAAGTAAACAGCGTCAAACAAAAGTTACATCGTGCACGTAAAGCAATTCACTCAAAAATAGGAGGAAAACCTTAATGGATACTTCTTTAAAAGATGCATTAAAAAAAGCGAAAAGGAAACAGTTATTTAAAAGCATTATTACCTCTATGATTGTTGTAATCATACTTATCCCTATATTTTATAAAGTTGGCAATTACTTCGCAGCGAAAAGCTCTACGAAGCTTCACGAACGACTCTTTTTACATAACGACATTGCAGAACCGAATGTACAAATTGATTCTCAAGTAACAAGTAATTCATCCATGTTTGGCGGCAATATTATATCAAATCGTTCTAAAAACATTAATGGTTACGTAGTCCCTTGGAATACATTAACAAGCTCCTATGGTTGGGTCCGCATCAATATCGATTCCAATGAATTAACGCCTGGTTTTTATTGGTCCAATAAAGAGTTCTATGAGTACGATAAACAAACAAAGAAAAAATTTGCAACATTTTATAATCCCGCTATTAAGGAATATTTTGATGGTGTGCAAAATGAATTAGGGGAAGTTTCACAAATGAACAACTATGTTGCCGAAGTTGCTATCTCTTTCAATCAGCCCTACACACTACAAGAAATTAAAGAAAAAATTCCAGACAACTTAAACATTGTATGGTTATATATGACCTCACCAATTGGAGATGAAAGCAAAGGACCTGCTGGTATGCCCGTTTATGGATTTAATCCAGACAAGTCTCCTGAAGAAGCGTACAAAGAGTTCGTTGATTCACTTAACCAATACGATGACGACGGACATGACGAAACTATCCAAAAGTTTTTAAAATCAAACAAGGGCAAACCATTTGATCAAGTGACAATCTTAGGGGTTATGCTAACAGGAAAAACAGAAAGCTTTAAGGTATTAGAAAACCAAGACTTTATTCGCGGTGCTTCTGTAGGCGTTACTGCACAAGTTGTTCCTTATATAAAACCGGAGAAATAATAAGAAAAAGACAAAATAAGCTAGTTAAAAAAATGTACATGAATCTGTTTACTATGGGAGCTACCTATTTTAGTGGAGAGCTCCTTTCATGTATTATTCACCCTCCAAACAATACATTTCCAAATACTTTATGTACAAATGAAAAATCACCATTTTTGTTCACACTTTATCCATTGTGAATCTTTTCACAATGGATATATAATAAACATGTAAATAAAATATTGGAGGGATTTCAATGGTTATCAATTTTTTAAGAACTGATAAACGTGCTGCTTTCATATTATTATTTTTAAGATTTTACATAGGATATGCATGGCTCGCTGCTGGGATAGGTAAAGTTTTCGGACAATCTTTTGATGCAAGTGGTTTTCTAAAGGGCGCTATCGCTCAAGCATCAGGTGACCACCCTGCCGTACAAAGTTGGTGGGCAGACTTCCTTCAACACTTTGTTCTTCCAAACGCAGACCTATTTAGCTTTTTAGTTCAATGGGGAGAAATTTTAGTAGGTCTAGGTTTAATTTTAGGCGGATTAACAAAAACTGCTGCATTCTTTGGAATTATAATGAATCTTTCATTTTTACTAAGTGGAACTGTTAGTGTAAACCCAAATCTGCTTATTTTAACTATGTTCATTTTAGTTGCAGGTCATAACGCTGGACGTATTGGATTAGATGGCTATGTTTTCCCTAAACTTTTCCGTAAAAACAACCATGAAACATATAAATTAAGTAAAACTGCGTAGTAACAGTTTACTTTTAAAATATAAATAAGAAAAAGAGCCTAAGTATAGGCTCTTTTTCTTACTTGCTCCAAATTTAAACTCTTAACGAACCGCGGAATCCTCTAGCAGCATAATAGGAATCTGCTCCATTGTGGTACACAAAAACGTGTCCGAAGCGATAATCGCAAAAAAGAGCACCACCGAGTTCTCGAATATCTGAAGGCGTTTGTACCCAGCTTGATGATTTCATATCGAAATCTCCAAGTTGTTGCAACTCTCGATATTGTTCTTCCGTTAATAATTCAATGCCCATAGCAGCTGCAACATCAATAACGTTATTTTCTGGTTTATGTTTTTTTCTTGCCTCTAACGCTTCAAGATCATAACAAAGGCTTCTGCGGCCTTTAGGGCTCTCCTTTGAACAATCACAGAAAGTATACTCATCCTTCTCTTCATCATAACTAACAACATCCGGCTCACCACCAGTTACTTCCATTTCATGAATTGACCATAATTTTTCATTATTAGTAGCTAGCTTTGCTTCAACTTTAGCCCATTCAAGACCTTCATGGCGATTCATGTTTTTCTCAAAACGAGCTTGTAATACTTTTAATAGTTCTTCACGTTGTTCTACAGATAACTCATTCTTATTCGCTGTCATATTAGTCCTCCGAATTATGTTTACTTCTCATAGCTTAAGTATAAATCGTCACGATGGTTGTTTGAATCTCTTTTTTAACAATTTGACCTGATTAAATCCCTGTACGAAAACCCTCCATACTTTCCCCAAGAATATAATGGGAAAACCACATCAAGTTCTGCTTCATAATAGCTACATTCATTCCTGGCTGATCAGAACTATATGCCATTCCTTTAAATATAATTAATTCTGTATCAACTTCCATATCTCTTAATCCTTCATATAGCTCATATGCATTTGTAATTGGAATTCTTACATCCTTTTCTCCATGTTGAATTAACGTAGGCGTACAGGCTGATTTAATATATGTCATTGGTGATGTTTTCTTATATATATCTGGATCATTCCATGGAGTATTTCCTAAATACATGCTAATAAAGTAAGGGATATCTGTATGTACATAATGAGTACTCCAGTTAGTGATTCCGCCCCCAACTGAGATAGCTTTAAATCTATCACTAAATGTAGAACAGAAAGCAGATATATATCCTCCGTTACTCCATCCCATAACTCCTACTCTATCTTTATATACCATCCCTTTTTCAACTAGTGCATCCACTCCACATATAACATCATCGTAGTCAGCAAGTCCTTGTTTTCTATAGTTTGCTTTTAAAAATTCATTACCATAACCAGAACTTCCTCTATAGTTTGGTTCTAAAACGATAAAGCCTTTTTCGATAAACTGTTCAATCGGATATTTCTCATTAAAACAGTTTGAAAATATCGGAAAGGACGCCCAATTCGGACCACCATGGATTACTACTAATAAGGGATATTTTTTATTTGCCTCAAACTCTACTGGGGTTGATAAAACACCTTCTATTTCAAGACCATCACTACTTCTCCATGAGATGATTTCTCTGTTACTTTTAAGCTTGCCTTCGAAAAAGCTATTTTCATTCGTTATTTTTTTATCGTCCAAATAGACTTCAAAGGTTTCATTTTTTATAGCCTTAGTATATGTTATATGATTGCCATCCCTTGTTATAGAGGCATCCATTATAAATCCATCTACTGTTTCGCTTAACATTTCCACAGTGCCATCCTCACATAGCAAGCCAATACGGTAATTCGTTTTATCCTGCCACCTAATTAAAATACCTTTAGCCGTCCACTGTAACGGCATAATCGTACTATCAAAATCTGTTAAAGGTTGAATTATCTCTCCCGTATTCATATCATATATCTCTAATGTACTATCTTGTATATGATTTTTATAGTAATCCTTCTCTCTTATGCTTGCTGCGTAACATATTTTATCACCCTCGGGAGAAAAGCAGACGCTTCCCCCTAACAACGTATCCATATTCATTTTTTGTAGTTCTCCAGCTTCAACATCTAATATGTAGAGATCACCATTCATATAATCGTTTAAGCTTGGTGTAGCCATACATACAACCTTTTTCCCATCACTTGAAATATCAAAGTTATGTATATAAAAATCCTTCCCATCCGCTAGTTGATAAACACCGTTAATTTTGCGTTCCTCTTTATCATTTTGTATCACTTTTTCTAGCTCAATGTAGTATAAACAATTATTTCGATGTTCCTTACCTACATGGTGGAAATCTCCATATTGTTCCTTACGTTTCTTTATTTCCCCACATTCTTTTGACTGTGCAATATAATAAAAGCCTTTACCCGTGGGATCCCATTTAAATGTATTAACTCCTTCCTTCACATCCGTAATTTGAACCTCACTACCACCGTCTATTGACTTAACAAAGATCTGATTTGTATTACCCCCGTCACCACCTGTTCTAAGGTATGCAATAGCCTTAGCATCTGGAGACCATAATGGGTGCGTACTATCTATATCTCCAGTTGTTAGTGGGTAACTCTGCTCTTTATCCTTTTCATATATCCATACATGATTTCTATACGTATTGTCTTTCCAGTTAGCTTTCTTCTTAACAAACGCTACGTTTTTGCCATCATCACTTATGTTTGCACTTGATAAGACCGGTAATGAAATAATCTCTTCTATACTTAAATATGTTTTTGCTTTCACTTTCATATAATAAGCCCCCTTGTAATGTCGATGAATCTATCGTCTCTTCTCTTCATATATAAAGGAAATTGTTCACGCATACTTAAAATGATAACTAAAAATTCAGATAAATAAAAGTGAATTTGATAAAGTAAAACTTTAAATAGTAGGATTCTATCCGCTTACCAATTTTAGATGTTCTTTTTCAATACAAAAATACCCCTTTAGATACAATATCTAAAGGGGTACCGATTCATATATGTTTGATTAAAAAAATGTTTTAGACTCCATGCCATTGGTGTGATAGCTTTTTATTGCCTGAAATTCGTTAATCTACACAACAATAGTTGTAGACTAATCAAGGTGATACTCACCTTTATCTATAAAGAAAATAAAAGAAAGTATTAGACTAGCAATAAAATTCTTTTTCATTGCAAAATATTCCTTTAATAAATACCTTACAATAAAAAACAAGCACCTTAATAAGTGCTTATTTTTTTATTAACTAACCAA